>JAQVDG010000129.1 GCA_028698395.1 Weeksellaceae bacterium | reverse complement strand
AAAAGAAGAAGGAAATAATGTAAAAACCGGAAAATGGATTCTTAGTTACAATACGTCCGATACATTAATTCATACCACTCAAAACAAAGCTATAATTGTAGAAGGATTAAATGATTATATCGTAGTCGATACCGAAAATGCACTCCTTATTTGTTCCATGAATAAAGACCAATTGATTAAAACTTTTGTAAGTGATTTGAAGTTGAATAAAGGAGAAAAATTTATTTAAGTAGGATTAATTTTAATGAATAGTTTGTATTAGATTAGGTTTTGGTAACTTAATTCAGGGTAAATTTTACCATCAGTTGATACAAATAGAATACTTTTTTCTTACCGAAAATGATCAATCGAAGCACTTCATCCGCCTTGCGTTCAAACCGCTTGTTATCAGCATACTCCTTTCATTTACAAGTTTTTATCTACAAAATCCTTACTGTACTTCTTTATTTTCTCTCGGACTTTTCTGAATTGTTCATTGATTTCTTCGTCCGTTCCTATTGCTTTGGCTGGGTCTGGAAAATTATGATGAAATTTTTTAGCTTTTGTTGGGAAGAATGGGCAATTTTCTTTAGCGTTGTCGCAAACCGTAATCACAAAATCAAATTCTATATTCCTGTATTCATCAATGTTGTTTGATGTGTGATTGGATATATCAACCCCATCTTCTTTCATAGTGGTAATTGCTTTTGGATTTACTCCGTGAGTTGCAACTCCTGCACTATAAATATCTGCTTTATCTCCTGCAAAATAGCGTAAATAGCCTTCTGCTATTTGACTTCGGCAACTATTTCCTGTGCAAAGTACTAAGATTTTCTTTTTCATTTTGAGTAATACCTTTGTTTTAATTTTAAACTTACGTTAACTAAAAATATGAGTACTGGTACTTCAACTAATGGACCGATTACAGCGGTAAATGCTTGAGGAGAATTTAATCCAAAAACTGCAATAGCTACGGCAATGGCTAATTCAAAATTATTTCCTGTTGCAGTAAAGGCAATTGAAGCATTTTTATCGTAAGGAATTTTCATCGCCTTGTTGATAAAAAAGCTAATGAAAAACATCAATACAAAATAGAGAATAAGCGGTATAGCAATTTTTATTACATCCAACGGTAATTCAATAATTTGATTGCCTTTTAAACTGAACATTAAAACGATAGTTGCCAAAAGTGCAATTAAAGTAATAGGCGATATTTTAGGAATGAATTTGTGATTATACCAAGTTTCTCCTTTTTTTTTATCAAGAAATAACGACCAAGAACCCCTGCTGTGAATGGTATCCCTAAATAAATCAATACACTTTCTGTTACGTCACGCATTGAAACGCTTACGTCAAAATTACCAAAACCTAAATAGTTGGGTAAAACTTTGATGAACAGCCAAACAAAAAAGCTATAAGATAAAATTTGAAAAACACTATTTAAGGCTACTAATAAGGCAGTGTATTCTCGATTTGCTTTAGCTAAATCACTCCAAACAATAACCATTGCAATACATCTTGCTAAACCTATCAAAATAAGTCCTGTCATATATTCGGGTTCGTTTCTTAAAAATAACACTGCCAAACCAAACATTAAGACTGTACCTACTATCCAATTTAAGATTAGAGAAATAGTAATCGCTTTTTTGTCCTGTATTATCTTTGGCAACAAAGTATAATTTACTTTTGCCAAAGGTGGATACATCATTAAAATTAACCCTATGGCTAATGGGATATTGGTTGTACCAATGGAAAACTTATCCATACTGTCTGAAATGGTAGGGAAAAGATAACCTAACCCTACACCAATCGCCATTGCTAAAAATATCCAAACCGTTAAGTAACGGTCTAAAAATTTCATTCTAACTTTCATATTATTAACAGCCTTTGTCTTCTTGATTATTTAATTTAAATTGAAAGTCTGAAAAATAGTTATTCAATTTTTTAATTCCCTTTTCGTCGATACAATAACAAATCGTATTTCCTTCGATGCTTCCTTTGATTAAACCTACATTTTTTAATTCTTTTAGATGTTGTGAAACGGTCGGTTGTGCCAATGGTAATTCGTCAACTATGTCGCCAACAATGCAAGTATTAATCTTTAATAGATGCTCCATAATAGCGACTCTTGCCGGATGTCCCAAGGCTTTGAATAAGGTCGCCATTTCTTGCTGATTTTCGGTATAATCATTTTTCATTTTGTTATTTTGTTTATTTCTATATTGCAATATTACAATAAAGAATTTAATTGTAGAATTATTCTGTTGATTTTTTTACAATTTTAATTTTCTGAAACTGATAATTTTGTTTATAGGTGTCTTTTTGGAGTTGCTGATTATTATACAACAACAGAAAATAAAAAATGAATTCTAAAAAATTCATATATTAGCTGTTCATAAAAGTGAAAATCATGGCTTACGAAGAAAATGAAGTATTAAAACGGCTTCCAAATCATTTAAGACAATTCATTAACGATCAGCATTATGAATCTTACACACCTCAAGACCAAGCAGTGTGGCGTTATGTGATGCGAAAAAATGTGGACTATCTTCAAAAAGTAGCCCATGGAAGTTATGTGGAAGGACTTCGTAAGACCGGAATTTCGATTGAAGAAATTCCAAGTATGTATGGAATGAATCGGATTTTGAAAGAAATCGGTTGGGCGGCTGTTGCAGTAGATGGTTTCATTCCGCCAACAGCATTTATGGAATTTCAAGCTTATAATGTCTTGGTTATTGCACACGATATTCGTCAAATTCAAAATATAGAATATACGCCGGCTCCCGATATCATTCATGAATCCGCCGGTCATGCACCTATTATTGCTAATCCTGAATATGCCGAATATTTACGTCGTTTTGGTGAAATTGGAAGTAAAGCCATTTCATCTGCCATAGACTATGAAATGTATGAAGCCATCCGGCATTTGTCGATTATGAAAGAAGATCGCGAAAGCGACCCAAAGTTGATTGACC
The DNA here is from genome assembly GCA_028698395.1 of Weeksellaceae bacterium. Next base: position 3,318 of record JAQVDG010000129.1, on the reverse strand, counting down.
GGGCAGAACAAAGAGTTTTAGATTTACAAAATACACATACAGAACTTTCCGAAATGTCACAAATCCGTAATTTACATTGGTGGACAGTTGAATATGGTCTAATCGGGACGGTAGAAAACCCAAAAATTTACGGAGCAGGTTTGCTTTCTTCCATTGGCGAAAGTAAATGGTGTATGAGCAATGAAGTAAAAAAACTTCCGTATGATATTTCAGCTGCAGAAGTATCATTTGATATTACGAAACCTCAGCCGCAGCTATTTGTAACACCGGATTTCGCTCATTTGAATTTTGTTTTAGAGCAATTTGCCAATCAAATGGGATTGCGAAAAGGCGGAACTGAAGGAATTCAGCAATTGATTGAGTCCAAAAATTTAGGAACAATCGAATACAATACCGGAATTCAGGTTTCCGGGATTTTTAAACGAGTGATTACCGATAATCATAACAATCCGATTTATATTCAAACCGAAGGATTGACTGCACTTTCTTATCATGAGAAAGAATTAATCGGACACGGTACAGCTTCTCATTCACATGGATTTGGTTCGCCAATTGGGAAATTAAAAAATATCAACATTGCCATTGAAAATATGTCACCCTATGATTTGGAAGCATATAAAATCAGAGAAGGCGAAATGGCTCGATTGGAATTTGACGGAGGAATAATAGTTGAAGGTGAGGTCATTACCGGAACCCGAAACAGAAAAGGGAAAATATTGTTGGTTTCGTTTAGAAATTGTACAGTTAAATACCATGATGAAATCCTCTTCCATCCGGATTGGGGAATTTACGATATGGCAATTGGAAAATCCATTATTTCCGCTTATGCAGGGCCGGCTGATTTTACTTCTTTTGACATGATTACACATGAATTGGAAACCAAAGTAAAAAAATCAGAAATCTTAGCAGAAGTAGCCGTTTTGCGAGAAATGTATCAAATGGTACGTGAAAAACGAAAAAACACTCAATTTGATGAAGGATTCCTTTTAAAACTATTCATTAAGCTCAAAGAAAATTACCCTCGCGAGTGGTTACTACCGGTAGAATTATATGAATTAGCCTACCAAAAAGGATTTGAAGAATTGGTGAATCAACTGAAAAGTTATCTCCATTCACTTATGGAAACAGAAAAAGATATTTCTCATTTAATCGAAGATGGAATTAAGTTGGCCGAACATCCGATTTTCCATTCAGGCGAGAAAGTTTCTTTGTAACCAAATCAGTCAATAAGCCACCAAGCCAAGAAAAGAAAAATAAAACCGGCAAAATAGAAACTTCATACCAAGTGGGATGATGTGGGGTGAAAATCACATCTAAATAAGCAATTATAAAAAGTAAAAACCCAACCAATGTGGCATAAGCTTTCTTTGCTCTTTTTACGATAATAGACGTAACCAAGCCACCAATAATGGCTCCGGCTCCACAAGAAAAAAGAAGAGCAAGAAAAAAACTATCCCGAACTTCCGGTGTTCTGGCAGCATAGCGTATAACACGATTCCAATGTTCATAAGGGAATTTGGAATAATCATACTCAATCCAGTTTTCATTTAATGAAATTCCCAACGTGATAATTCCCATGGAAGCGGCTAAACCTAAAATTATAGCTAAAGTGTTTCGTAAAAAAGTCATTTTCTAAATGGAAGCAATCATGGATATTTCAACTTTCACATCTGCCGGTAATTTTGCAACCTGAACGGTTTCACGTGCCGGATAAATTCCATTGGTAAAATACGAAGCATAAATTTCATTTACAACAGTAAAATCGTCCATATTTTTTAGGAAAATACTTGTTTTGATTACATTGGAAAAAGAAGTTCCGGCTTCTGAAAGAATCGCTTCTAAGTTTTTCATTACCTGATGTGTAGCTTCTGAAATTTCATGAATAATTTCCCGTGTTTTCGGATTAGCCGGAATTTGTCCGGAGATGAATAACATATTATTAAACGAAACCGCTTGACTGTAAGGGCCAATTGCTTGCGGTGCATTTTCTGTATGGATTATTTTTTTCATAAAATTGAAATTAAACAGATTTTATTAAAAATCCGAAGGGCAAATTTAAATTATAAAAATTAAAAAAAAGAATCCAAAGGGTAAAATAGAATTAAAATATAGATTTTTGATTTTTTTATTGAATTTACCGGCTTAGAAATTCCCTTGTCTTAGTAAGTTAGAGGCTTTTTGGTCGTATTTTACGGCATCTCTTAAAATGGTTGCTTTTATACCGATATAAAAATCCCAGGTTTTGTATCGTCCGAAGGGTACCCAAGAAAAAGATAAATCAAAACTTCGTAAATCCCGATTGAAGGAAATTCGAGCTTGTGAAAATTCTTTTGAAGTAAAATCGTAAGAAGTCGAAGTACTTAAGCTCCAGTAAGGAGTAGGAGAAATAGCTGCTGAAATGGCTAAAACTGAAGTGCTGTTTCCTTCTTTGGTGTTCATTTTAGTATAATTGTGTGTGAAATTTAAACCTAAACGCCATGGAATAGAAAAATGTGCATAATCGTATTCATCAAAGTAAAAATTTTCTTCCCGGACTTCTCCGCGCCTGTTGTACTGACTCGGATCAAATCCGCCTCCGAAGGTCTTATTGTCAAAATTGTAACCGAAACTCACATTATAATTTGTCAACCGAAAAGCACCTAATTTATTGATTCGCGTTCCCGTTTGTGCCCCTTCTTCAAATAGGATTTTATAAGGGTCAAAAGTTGCTCGGAATTGTAAGTTTAATTTTTGATTGAATAAACGTGTCATACCCGAAATATTGATAGGTGAAAGTTTGAATTCTTCGGCTACCATATTGTAAGAAGAAGAAATATCCAAGTATTCAAATAGTTTTACTTTATTGTATCCACTGGAATCGGTTTTAGATTTTACTTTCATTTCTAAGTTATTTCGAAGTGAAAAGTTCAATGAAGCATTTTGACCTTTGGAAGGAGAGCCATAAATTCCGTCTTCAAATCGGGAATATAAAACCTTTCTCCCATCAGCTCCCCGATAATAATCATAATAACCCCATTCTTCTGAAGCAAAATCCGGGCGGAAACTAATTCCTACCGAAGGTGAGATTACATGACGAATTCCCTTTAACCAAGCGTCTTCTTTTTGTGAAATATAAGTTCCGTACAGATTTGTTGAAATCCCTGCTCCCAAACTGAATGTGCGATAAGAATCAAATCCGTTGATATTTTTATTAATGACTTTTTGTTCATTCTCATCGTATTCTTTTTTGATTGTTTTTAAATACCAGACTTCATCATACGAAGTAGTGAAAGTAATAGGGAAATAATTGCCTAAGGTTGCTCCTGTATTCAAATCAAT
>JAQVDG010000128.1 GCA_028698395.1 Weeksellaceae bacterium | reverse complement strand
TACTGCTTGTGGATGAAATCCCATGAATTTTAATGGATTTTCGGTGTCCGATAAAGTAACTGCACCATAATAAATCGGAAAAAGTGCTGAGGCAATTACCAAAGAATGAACTGAGTTTGCCCAATCGTAAAACTTCCAACCTCGGACAACTTTTTTATCATTTTTTTTAACCATATTTACTTGATTTGTAATCTTTACTTATTTACTAAAGTAATCATAAGGAATTTCTTAAAAAAATAATTTAACAGAATTCAAATAAAAGAATAAAAGACCAATTTCTTACCTTAAACGGATTAATTTCCTGTAATCATTAAAATACGGCAATTGTCGTATTGTTTCACACTACTCTCCGTATGTATATTTGCCCTAATAAATTAATTTTTAAAAAATGAAAACAATTAAAATTAAAAAACCCTATGTATTTATTGCTTTATTAGCATTATCAATCTTCACTTTTTCATGTAAAAGTGATGACGACGGCGGAGGCGGTGGTTCTGCAGCCAGTGGAACAATTACGGCAAAAGTAGATGGCTCAACCGTTACCACAATGGAAATGGTAACATTTGCACACCTTGCTAGCGGGAATCTTCAAATTCAAGGAAATACCGGCGGAACTTCAAGCAAAGCATTTGTTTTTAACATTATAGGCTTTGACGGAGCGGGAACTTACCCAATCGGAGGGGGAGCTAACATATTCAATGTAGCTTCTTATACTGAAACGGTAGTGGATTTAAGCAATCCTTCAAATCCCGATGTAGTAGTATGGCAAGCTCCTTATGATGATACTCAGGTTGGTGAAATCAAAATTTCTGAAATCACTGATTCTTATGTCAAAGGAACTTTCCATTTCAAAGCAAAAAATAGTGATAGCAATATCAAAAACATTACAGATGGCTCATTTAATGTGAATTTCATGACAACGCCCTAATCAGTCATATTAGGTTCTCTCTAAGCTTCTAAATAATCTATCCTCTAACAAACCTAAGCAAAGTGGCTGTATCGATTTAATTTTTTTAAATTTGTTTACAGCCATTTTTTACAAATTCACAAATCATGAAAAATACCGTTCGCTTTCTGTTCTTTTTATTTTCTTCTCTTCTTTTCAGTCAAGAAAACTCTTTAATTCAGAAGATTGATTCCCTTAATAATTTACCTTATGAGAAAAGAATTGAAACTTCTTCACATAATCTAAAAAAATATTTGAACAATGCAGAAACAGCTCGTTCAATTGATTATCAGAAAGGAATAGCAGATTCGTACAGTACGATTTCATTAATCTATTTTTATCAAGGAAAATACGATTTGAGTACCGATTATTTCTTCAGAACGGTTAAAATTTATGAAAATCTGAATTTAGAGGGCGAAATCGGTTATCAATATTCCTTGTATGGCTATCGTTTGCGTCATACCGACATTGAAAAATCAATGTACTATATGCAAAAAGGAATTTATTTGGCTGAAAAAAATAACCGGAAAATTGACTTAATGGGAATGTATGATAATTACGGGTTGGTCAAAGAGGCTAATAACGAAAAAGACAGTGCTGAGTTTTTCTTCCGTAAATCCTTGAATATGAAAAGAGAAGCTAAGGATGAAACCGGGATTCCATACAGTCTGAACAAATTAGGTACACTTTATTTAAGTTTAAAAAAATTCAAAGAAGCCAAAGATTTTTTTGACGAAGCTTATGCTATACGCCTAAAACTAAATGACGAAATTGGAATCGCAGAAAATCTTAGTTTTTATGGACTTTATTATTCTGAAATAAAAGATTTCCCACAAGCTATTTCCTATTATGAAAAAGCTTTAATTGCAAGTAAAGAAGCAGGATATCGCTGGTTAACTTTACGCCTTTATGAAGATTTTTCTGCTCTTTTAGAACAACAAAATCAATTTAAAAAAGCTTTGGATTACCACAAACAATACGTCGCCTATAAAGACAGTATTTACAATTTGGATGTAACTGCTACCAAAAAAGAATTGGAAATAGAATTTGAAACTGAAGTTAAAGAAAAACAGATTTTAGAGCAAAAAGCAGATTTAGCCGAACAAAAAATTGAATTACAACAAAAATCATTCTGGATTTATATGTTAATTTCTCTACTTATCATCATCGGGCTTATTGGATTTCAAATTCACAAAACGCAATTACTTAAAAACAAACAACTTATAAAAGAAAATGAATTAAAAAGTGCATTAATCACCATTGAAGCGCAAAATAAAGTACAAGAAGAACGACTTCGCATTTCACGTGATTTACACGATAATATCGGTTCTCAACTTACTTTTATTATTTCTTCTTTAGATAATCTTAAATTTTTACTTCAAAAAGACAACTCTGCTTACACTGAACGTATTTCAGAAATCAATAATTTTACCCGAGGCACTATTTTGGAATTACGGGATACTATTTGGGCTATGAATAAACAAAATATTCATTTATCTGATTTAAAAAACCGATTAAATAATTTTCTGAAAAATGCGCAAAATAGCATTCAAAATATTCATTTTGAATTAAATATGAATGATGAGATCGATGATTCTCATAGTTTTTCGGCTTTTGAAGGTGTGAATCTATTCCGTGTCATTCAGGAAGCAGTGAACAATGCAGTCAAACATTCCGCTGCATCTGAAATTAAAGTAAATTTTGACCAAATCAATCAGCATTATTTAATTTCAATTCACGACAACGGAAAGGGAATTGATTCGACTCAAATCACGCACGGAAACGGTTTAAACAATATGCACAAACGCATTTTAGATATCGGTGGAGAGTTAAATATCCGTTCTGAAATCAACCAAGGAACTACTTTAGAAATTACATTGTAGTAATTTCAACGCTCAAAAAACAATGAATTTTTTTATTGAGTTATTGAAATCAAATTTCGATTCGTACCTTTGTGAGCTATGATTTCAACGAGTGATATTATTCAATTATTACCCGACCATGTTGCCAACCAAATCGCAGCCGGTGAAGTAGTTCAGCGACCTGCATCTGTAGTAAAAGAGTTACTTGAAAATGCGATAGATGCAGGTGCAACTCAAATTGATTTAATCGTAAAAGACGCCGGAAGAACTTTGATTCAGGTTGTGGACAATGGCTTTGGAATGAGCATTACCGATTTACGATTGGCTTTTGAGCGACACGCTACTTCTAAAATCCGAACAACAGAAGATATTTTTCATATTCAAACCAAAGGTTTCAGAGGAGAAGCTTTGCCTTCTATTGCTGCGGTTTCACAAGTTGATGCTGTTTCTAAAAAAGACGAAGAAGATATTGCCAACCGAATCATTATCGAAGGAGGAAAAGTTCGCGATCAGACGCCTGCCTCCTCTCCTACCGGAACTTCCATTTCAGTTAAAAATCTTTTTTATAATGTTCCGGCACGAAGAAATTTCCTGAAATCCAATCAAGTAGAATTGCGACATATTCAGGATGAGTTTTTGCGGGTGGCATTAGCACATAGCACAATTAATTTTCGTTTTTACCATAATGATTCTGAAATTTATATTCTCAAAACGGGAAATTTAAAACAGCGAATTGTTCAGCTATTTGGCCGAAAAATAGAATCACACTTAGTTCCTATACAAGAAGATACCGAGATTGTTAAGCTTTCGGGATTTGTAGGAAAACCGGAAAGTGCAAAAAAACAAAGAGGAGAACAGTATTTTTTTGTTAATCAGCGTTTTATAAGAAGTAATTACTTGCATAAAGCTATTTTAGATGCTTTTGAAAATTTGCTTCCCAATCAGTACATTCCCTCCTATTTTCTTTATTTAGAAATTGATCCGGCTAAAATTGATATTAACATTCATCCAACTAAAACGGAAATTAAATTTGAAGACGAATACTCTATTTATGCCGTTTTGCGCTCTGTTGTAAAACATTCGCTCGGTCAATTTAATGTTTTACCTTCTTTGGATTTTGACCAAAATCCGGAAATTTCATTTCTTCCAAGTATTCCACCGAAAAATAAAAACATAAAAACACCTGAAATTAAGGTAGATAGAAATTATAATCCCTTTGAAACTTCTGTTTCGCAAAAAGAAATTCGACCTCTAACCGAGTTATACCGTTCTGTTTCTGATTTTGAAACTACGGATGCCAAAAACCATACGCTTCTAAATAAAACAGATTTTAATTCTGCCGAAATCAAGGTTTTTCAATGGAACAACAAATATTTAATCAGTCAATACGAAGGTGAATTATTGATTATTGACCAAAACAGAGCGCACCAATGTGTTTTGTACAATAAATTAAAACAATGGAAAGACGGAAATGTATTGAGCCAACGTTTACTGTTTCCAACTGAAATTCAATCCAATCCGGGTGAAATCAATTTGTTGAAAAACATTGAAATGAATCTGATAAAATTTGGTTTTGATGTGAATTTCAAGGAGCACTCAATCGAAATCAATGCACTGCCTTCAGACCTAAATTTAAGTGATATTGAAGCCGTTTTTGCTGATTTTATTGAACGTTTAGCATTTTCGGAAAATATAGATTTCCATACCGAAATTGCGAAAATTCTGTCTAAGAATTCAGCAATAAAAAAAGGAATTGCCCTACAAGAAGAGCAAGCTAAACATTTGGTACAAGAATTGTTGCAACTGGAAGAACCTAATTTTTCACCCTACGGAAAACCTGTTTTTGTTCAATTTTCTGAAAGTGAAATAATCAAAAAAATAAATTAAATTATGTTTCGGCAACCCCTACCGACCATCACAAAAAATTTACTGATAATCAACGGATTATTTTTTTTAGCCGCCTTCGTTCTGGGAGAAAGAGGAATTAATCTCGGTACTATTTTAGGTGCTTATTATCCGGAATCTATCAATTTTAAACCGTGGCAAATCATTACCCACATGTTTATGCACGCACCTTTCCCAAATATTTCTCATATTTTGTTTAATATGTTTGCTTTGTGGATGTTCGGTTCAACAGTTGAATATACAATTGGTCCGAAAAAATTCATTATTCTATATTTTGTAGCCGGTTTGGGTTCTTTTGTGCTGTTTAATTTCTCTAATTATCTTCAAATTGAACAACTAAAGCCTATTGTAGAAGGAATGGGTTATAATTTAAATGACATAATTAACGCCAAACGTTCAGTACAATCCAATCTGTACCTAACTTTCGGAGAAGGAACCCCGGAAGAAGCCGTAAAATTGTTAAACTATTATACAACTCCCATGGTTGGAGCTTCCGGTGCGATTTACGGCGTTTTGGTAGCGTTTGGAGTACTTTATCCCAATGCAAAATTAGCTTTGATATTTTTGCCGGTTCCGGTCAAAGCTAAATATTTTATTCCGGGTTTAATTGCCATTGAATTTTATATGGGATTACAAAATTATGCTTGGAATCCCATTGCGCATTTTGCTCATATTGGAGGAGCCATCATCGGGTTTATTTTGATTCGTTATTGGAAAAAAAGATTGAATCAATTTCAAGATTATTAGTTGAATATGAATGATTTAAAAATATAATGAAAGATATAATTCAACAAATAAAAGAAAAATATAAACATGGAGAAATCAACACAAAACTTATTTTTATTTGTGTTGCTATCTTTATTCTTTCTTCTTTTATCAACTTTATATTTTTTCAAAATCGAGTAGGAAATATTGAAGATTTTTTTGCAGCAAAACCTAAAATTGAACAATTTTTCTCTCAACCTTGGGGTATCATCAGTTATGCCTTTTTCCATGGAAGTTTTCTGCATTTACTGCTTAATTCACTAATGCTTTATTTTGTTGGACAGTTTTTTTTACGCTACTTCAGAAAAGAAGATTTTTTAACTTTTTTCCTGTTTGGAAGTGTTTTTGGAGCATTATTCTTCATGATTTTTTCACCTTTATTAGCTTATAACGAAGGGCTTATAGGTGCTTCTGCCGCCATTTATTCTTTGTTTTTCGCTTTGATTGCTTATCTACCTAAAAATAAAATCCAGTTTCTTTTCATTCCCATTAATTTTCCTTTGGATTATGTAGGTTATGCACTTTTAGCTTGGGATATTTTAATGATTATTGCCGGCGACAATACCGGAGGGCATATTTCTCATATTGGTGGAGCTGTTTTCGGATTTTTATATATGAAATCCTTTGAAAAAGGAAGTGATTTCTTAGGTGGAATCGCTCATTTTTTCTTTTCCCGAAATAAAATCAAAACCTATCAAAAAATTAAAACGCCCCCGAGAGATGATTATGAATTTAATTCTCAAAAAGTTGAAAAACAAAAGAAAATTGATGGAATTTTAGATAAAATATCTCGTTCCGGATATGAAAGTTTGACGAAAGAAGAAAAAGATTTTTTATTTAAT
>JAQVDG010000127.1 GCA_028698395.1 Weeksellaceae bacterium | reverse complement strand
AATTAGTCATGGAAGAATTATTTGGATTATTTGGGAGTGGATTTACCGTGTTTTTTTACATAGCGGTTATTGTATTTATTTTTAGTTTTTTGGGGTTGTTTTTCATTGTAAAACAGCAAACAGCAGTTGTAATTGAGCGTTTTGGGAAGTTTCAAAGTGTTCGGAATGCCGGATTTCAGATTAAAATTCCGGTTATTGATAGAATTTCAGGCCGAGTTTCTTTGAAAGTGCAACAATTGGATGTGGTGGTTGAAACCAAAACTAAAGATGATGTTTTTGTAAAATTGAAAGTTTCGGTTCAGTATATAGTAATCAAAGAAAAAGTATATGATGCTTTTTATAAATTGGATAATCCGTATGCTCAGATTACTTCTTATGTGTTTGATGTTGTACGGGCAGAAGTTCCAAAACTGCGTTTGGATGATGTTTTTGAGAAAAAAGACGATATTGCCATTGCTGTAAAAGGTGAACTTCAAGAAGCAATGAACGATTACGGATACGATATAATTAAAACTTTGGTAACAGATATTGATCCGGATGAACAAGTAAAACAAGCGATGAACCGGATTAATGCTTCGGAACGTGAAAAAGTGGCAGCGCAATATGAAGGCGATGCTCAGCGTATTTTAATCGTAGAAAAAGCCAAAGCTGAAGCAGAAAGTAAGCGTTTGCAAGGACAAGGTATTGCTGACCAAAGACGAGAAATTGCAAAAGGACTTTTGGAATCGGTAGATGTTTTGAATCAAGTTGGAATTAATTCTCAAGAAGCTTCTGCTTTAATAGTTGTAACACAACATTATGATACTTTACAGTCCATCGGTGAACATACCGGAACAAAGTTGATTTTATTACCAAATTCACCGAATGCTGCAAGTGAAATGTTGAATAATATGGTTGCTTCTTTTTCTGCCGCTAATCAAATTGGAGAGGAAATGAGAAATAATAACTCAAAGAAAAAGTAAAAATTTAAGTAATAAAAAGCAAAAAAGCAGGTGAAATCCTGCTTTTTTGCTTTTTACTCCAAAAAGAAATTTCTACTCTTTTATAATTTTAAAAACTTCCGGAGTATCATTTTCTGATAAAACTTTTACTAAGTAAATTCCTTTTAATAGAAACGAAATATCTAAATAATCTTGGGAAGTTGCCGAAAGTAATTTTGCTCCCGTTAAATTATAAATTTCCACAGATTCAAAGGGTTTAGAAAAGAAAAGCCGGTCTTTGACAGGATTAGGATACACTTTCAAATTATTTTCTCGAACTTCATTACTACTGAGATTTGTATTCAGATAGGTTAATATTGGTGGAGAATATTCATTGAAAGAAATTAGTAATCGTTCTACTCCATTTTCTAAACTTTCAAATTCATAGTGATAAGTTTTTGTGTCTTGTTCTTCATCCAAATTAAACAAAGCAATGTATTCATCATTAAAAATTGAATTATTAGGGTTTTCACAAACTGTAGGTTCATATTCCAATATTTCAGAGATAAGAAAATCCGGACATTCACATAAGGGGAGGTCTATTCTCACTTTTATATGACTACAAGCCGATGTATCCAAATAAAACGGAATATCTCCCACATTATCATATCCGATAGTAGCTATAATAACCGGTAATTCCTCATTGGATTGAAACATTTCACCGTTTATACTTTCTAAATACCATGTTTGAAACAACCATTGGGATTGTGAAAAAGTAAAAACAAAAGTTAAAATCAGTGTAAATAATGTTTTCATAATTAAGATTTTATTAAAAACTTCATTCTGTGGTACTTCAAAGTTAGAAAAAAAATTCAGAAGTTGAGGAACCAACAAATTAGTTGATAAATTTTAAACAGTCTCTTAAAGAAGTTATTTTTCACAAGTCAGTAAATCATTTAGAATAAATTCATACCGAATTCTTAATAAAATTTTATCTTTGATACCGAATTTTAAAAAATACACATAGTTTTTTGTAGTTAAATCCTGATTTTCAATGAATTTTTTACTGAAAGGAAGCAGAATTTATATTTTTATTATTTTGTTTAGTATGCTTGATGTATTCATCAACGAAGCAGAATATATTTTCGAAGAAATTAATTTTTGGTATCGAATTTTATTGACTATCGGACTGTTTTTTAGTGCTGTTTTTTTTAGTAAGTATTGGGTAGGAAAAATTATTTCGATTTTATTATTCTTATTATTAACGGTAAATTTTTCAGCCAGTTTCATTGCCCGGAGTATTTACAAAACTAAATTCGACCAAACACAAGCGGCTAATATTTTATTGACTAATTCAAATGAAGCATCAGGCATGCTGAGTGGTTATGTTTTCCAGCTTATTATGAGTGCTTTATACTTTTTTATTGCTGTTTTTCTATTGTATGCACTTCTAATCAAATCCAAAGAAAAAAAACACAAAAGAATTGCAATTATCATAAGTGGAATTACGGTTTTATTGGCAATCGCTCTTTCATTTGATTATATGTCAAAGCAAGGTAAATTTATGCGAAAATGGAATTCTAATTTTTCCAGAATTTTGAATAAAACACCTTATTTTAATTTTGCCATGCTTAATGAAACTCGTTATTTCCTAAAAGAAACCGAGCAAATAAAAGCAATAAAAGTAGAATATCCTTATTTGTGTACAAATGATAATACGATTGAAAATCTTATCATTGTGATTGGAGAATCTGCCCGTCGTGATGCGTTGTCTTTGTATGGAAACCCAATTCCAACTACACCGAATGCCGATAAAAGAAAAAATCAAATGTTGATTTATGAAAATGCAATTGCACCTTCGGCTTATACTATTCTCTGTGTTCCTTATATGTTATCCCGGGCATTACCGGAAGAAAAAGTAAATGCTTCGCTTTATGCAGATAATTTAATTCATTTGGCAAATGAAGGGAATTGGTCAACTTATTGGTTTTCATCTCAAGAGCAAAATGGTTATTATGCTAATGCCATTACGGCGATTGCTTCTATGGCAGATGAACAAAAATGGCATAATAAAATTTATGACGAATACCTCATTCCTCTTTTAGAAGAAAGTTTGAAGGATACTAATAAAAAACGATTGATTTTTCTGCATCTTTCAGGTTCTCACGGACCGGCAGCTCGAAATTTCCCTCGAGATTTCAAAAAAGTTACTTCAGGAGAAGGTAAAGTTATTGATGATTATTACAACAGCATAGCTTATACTGATTATGTGTTGGAAGAAGTGGTGAAATTAATGGAAGACCAACCGTCTATTATGATTTATCTTTCTGACCATGGACAAAGCAGATCTAATCATGACTTTCATCATTCTTTTACCCAGAAAGGACTTCAGGTTCCGTTTTACATTTGGCACAGCGATAAAGTTTCAGAAAAATTCAAGCAAAACGGAACAATATCCGAAATGGTTTCTACTTCTGATTTTTATGAAATTGTAAAATTTTATTTGGGAATCGAAACCCGAAGTTCAAAAGCACTTAATTCTGATTTTAAAGTCCTTTCAGGTGAACGAAAAGTACTTAATTATAATGAAATTGAAAAAGGTAGATAAATTTTAAACAAGTTCTAAATCGGCTTTTATTGTTTGCTCGCAGTTGAGTTGTGATGTATTGCCATTAATTCTCCATATTTACTCATTTCATTACCGTATTTTTCCATCCATTGTGAATAATTGGACATTTCAGCTCCATATTGGTTCAATACATTTGAATAAAGTGCCATTTTTCCACTGTACTTAGACATTTCTGCTGTATATAAATTCATTAATCTACCGTATTCTGCTTTGTTTTCTTCTATAACACTTTCGTTATTGGATTCATTCATTTTTTTATAATGAATTCGTGCTTGTTTGTAATAAGATTGCGCTTTTTGATAAAAAGGTTGAGCTTCTTTATAAAAAGGTTGGGCTTCATTGTGGATTTTCTGTGCTTTTTGATAAAAAGGTTGTGCTTGTTTGTAATATTCTTGGGCTTGTCGATAATGTTTCTGAGCAAGTTGGTAATATTCTCCGTTTTCATTGGATATATCAGTTTGATTGAAAGAATTTAAATTAAATTCTAACCTAATTCCATCGGCTAATTCAAAATCAATAGTTCCTTGAACAGTTGAAAGTTGTTTCAGAAAATCGGGAGAATTAAATTTCGTATTAATTTCTTTGATTTTTTCTTGAAATTGAGGGGATTTCAGTTTTTCGTTTAACTCAGTTAAATCATCAAAAGAACCGCTAAACTCCATGGAAAAATTCAGTATACCAAGCGTTTCTTTCAGCTTATCGATTTCATTAAAATCAGAAGAAAGTTCTTTAGGAAACGGACCTGCCTTTTTTTGCTGCTTTTCATCCATTTGGCTATAAAGTTCTGTGACTAATGTTTTATCTAATTTTGATGGATTAATTTTCTTGACTTTTTTTCCATATTCATCTGTTTCTTTACTCGTGGCTTTACGAATTTGCTTTTTATAAGCGCGAAATGATTCTTTTGAAATACCGTTTCCGGGATTTATTTGAGCGGTTATTTTTTGGCTGAACAACAGCATAACAGATATTAATAAAGGGATACTGAAAATTTTCAAAATCCAGCTTTTTGTTTGGGAAGTTTGTTTTGTTAACATGATTAATCTTTTTTTGGTTACTAAATAATTAAAGGAACTGGACAGCGAAGTTTGTGATTTTAAAGAAGATTTTTCTATTAATAAATGACGATAAGCGGTACTATCAAAACGATGATTCAACACTTCTTCATCTGCCAAAAATTCATGATTAATACGGATAGATTTTCGGTACAAATAAAGAAAAGGATTGAACCAAAAGAAAATCAGTAGAAATTCTATAAAAATGACATCCCAAGTGTGTTTTTGGCGAATATGAGCAAACTCATGATGAAAAATTTCTGCTTGTATTTTTTCATTTTCAACAGCTTGTTTTGAAACAAATAAATATCGGAAAAAACTAAACGGTGAAACGTTTTCACTAATTTTCACCAATGTAAATCCTTTCTTTTTAATTCTTTCATTTTGTACAATCAAACGATTGATTTTCCATAAATTGATAGAAAATCGGAGGAATAAAATTAAACTGATTAAGAGTCCACTTAGTTTTAAAATTTTTGTCCAATTCCAATTTTGAGAAAAATTATTTTCCGGAGAAAATGTTGGAGTAGAAGCAATGTTTTCTGAAATCGGGACAGGTAAAATTTTTGATGTTGCTACTTCCGAAACAATGGAATTTTGTTGATTTTGTGGAATAAATTCTTCCAATTGCAGTGTGGAATATTCCGGAATTCCCAATTCCATAAAAGGAATTGAAAAAGACAAAACCAAAGTTGCTAATAAATAAAAACGATTGAATCGGAATATTTTTGCGTTTTGTAAAACAAAATGATAAAATCCGATGAATATCCCTGAACAACAGATTATTTTAACAATCAGTAGCATTATTTTTTCCGTTTTTCAATTTCTTTATCTACAATTTTTTTCAAATCTTCCAATTCTTTTTCTGATAAACCGGTTGAGGAAGTAAAAAAAGAAGCAAATTGAGAAACTGAATTCCCAAAGAAATTTTGGATGATTCCTTTCATTTGTCCGGAAAAATAGTCTTCCTTTTTGATTTGTGCGAAATAACGTCTGGAATTTCCAAAAACTTCATAATCCACAAATCCTTTTTCCTGTATTCGTTTCAATAAAGTAGCAATAGTTGTGGTTGCTGGTTTAGGGTCAGAATAATTGTCTATGATGTCTTTCATAAACGGCTTTTCTTCTTTCCAGATGATTTCCATCAATTCTTCTTCTTTTTTGGATAAACTCATTTCTATAAAATTAGAATCAACTCTACAAATGTAGAGTATAATTTTTAAAATTCAAATTTTAATAGAAAAAATAGTATTTTTAAACAGGCTCTAAATTTAGTTTTAGTTGAATTCGTTCAGAAAGTAAAATTAACTCTCTCGTTATTTAGTTTAATAAAATAATTATCTTCATGAAATTAAATTTTTTAATTCAATGAATGAATTTAACTACAATTCCAAAATCTGCTTGGCGTGTTCTTTGGTTTTGACTTTTTGGATGACATTTTCGATGGTTCCGTTTTCATCAATGATGAAGGTAGTGCGCAAAATTCCGTCAAATTCTCTACCCATGAATTTCTTTTTACCCCAAACGCCAAAGGCTCCGATGATTTTTTTATCCTCATCAGCAATTAGCGGATAATTCAGTTTGTATTTATCGGCAAAATTCTTTTGTCGTTTTACAGAATCAGCACTCACGCCGATGATGGCATAAGCTTTGGCTTTCAGAGCTTCTTCATTGTCGCGTAAATCACAAGCTTCAGCGGTACAACCGGGTGTGCTGGCTTTGGGATAAAAGAATAAAACAAACTTTTTAC
>JAQVDG010000126.1 GCA_028698395.1 Weeksellaceae bacterium | reverse complement strand
TCGACTTTTGGTTTTACTGACTTATTATGCAAGTTCCCAAACACACCTCCGTGAAAATATTGGTTAGTAAACAATGTCAAACCAAAAATAAGCAGCGACATAACTAAAATTTTTGGTTTTAAATTTTTTACGGGAAGTACACCCGAACCTAAAAACGAAAACCATTTTTTGTGGGTAAAGGCATAATTTTTAGTCATTAAATAATTATCTAATGAATACGAACCGCTTCCTGTGAGAAACAGTGTAAAACCACCTGCAACACCCAAAATCCCGATTTGCCATTCATCTAAACAAGTGGTACCAATCCAACCCGAACCTAAAAGAATACCCATCGCTAAGAAAAACACACCTATACTCATCAATCGTGTAAACAGTCCGAAAATGATGAATAAACCTACAATAGCTTCCACAATCGTAAAGGTGACCATTGAAATTTGTAAGGCTTCGGGATTGGAAACGAGGTATTCGATAATCGGTTGAATACCCAAGGCATTGGGTAAAAAATGATTGAATTTTTCGCCTATATAACCTGCTTCTTCAGGAATAAGCTTGTTGTCTAAGATTAATCTTCGCCAAAAAGCGGAGAAATATGTCCAACCGATTACCCAACGGAAGGACAATGTAAAAAGTCCAGCCTTATTATTGGCTGTATTGTCAATATGATGTTTCATTGAATTTATATTTTAATTAAACGTGAAAAAATATTATAGCTCTTCAACTTTGCTCAAGAAGAAGTTATTTTGTTAGGCTATATGAAGTTTCAAGCGTTTATATAAAATATATTTCGGTGGACTGTTGCCCGAAGAATTTTTAGAATACTTATTGTTTATTTTGATGGAACGAACTGCAAAAAACAAATTTTCTGATACCACAAATGGCTCAATTTCTTTATTAATGTCCGACTGTTTTACAACTGAAATTTGTTGCTTTTCATTTTGGGAATATTGACAGGAATTTGTTGGTGTAATTGTTCGTGTCTTGTTGAACGGTTTAGCATATTCCGTATTGGATATACCGAAAAAAGCTTCTTTGACCACACAAGGACTTAATGCAAACAAAACAAACCACATCAAAACGATATGTTGAGTGTTTCTGATATGATTTTTTGTTTTAAACATTTTTACAAAAGTATAATTATTTTACGGGAATTACTCATATCTCTAATAAAACCGACTCTTTAAACGGATTTTTAATTCTTCTTTATAAATTTTGCTTTGTAAATCTCGCCGTTTTCAGTTTTAGCTCTGATAAAATAAGTACCTTGAGGAAGTTGTTTTATATTTAATGAATCAGTTTTTATGTCTGATTCGAAAATCTTTTTTCCCTCCCGACCAAATAAATCTATTTTACTAAGTGGAAAGGAAAAATACAGAACATCCGATGTAGGATTTGGATATATTTTTAAAGATTCATTATTAATTTGAGCTACTGATAAAGTCGGAGTACCCATTAAACGAATGATTCCCTTGTAGTTGTTTCCATTGTAATAAGAAAAACTCCCGCTAACCACTATTTTTCCATCTTCTTGTATTCTGATTCCTTTTACTCCTTGGTCGAACCCTGTTCCCACATCAAAAGAAGTATCGACTTCGCCGTTTTCATGCAAACGCACTATGTTTTTTGAGGTCACGCCGTCATAGGTTTCAAAAAGTCCGCCCACCAAAATTTTACCATCATTCTGTACAGCCAAATCTGTAATGGTAATAAGATTCGCATTGGGAACGACATGAAAGGTTTCGTCCCTACTTCCGTCCGGGTAAAGACGAATCAGTGCATAAACAGGAATGCCGTCATAAGCTGTAAAGCTGCCTCCCAGAAGCAATCTACCGTCTGTAAGTTCTATGATAGCATTAATAGACGTTGAGCTCGTTGCGGAAGTAAAGCCAATCCCGGTTTGAAAAGCAGAGTCATACGTACCATCGGGATTTAAACGTACAATTCCATTGGTATTGCCCATTTCTCCATCTACATCATAACTGTAATTAAATCTTCCTCCCACTAAAATTTTATCATCCTGAAGTACTTTAATGGAACTAATCGGATGTGCGCTGAATCCACTGGTCTCACTAAAAGTCTCATCAAAGCTGCCATCCGGATTTATTCTTGCCAACTGATTGACGATATGATCATTGAACATATCGATATTTCCTCCGGCTACTATTTTACCATCGGACTGCAAATCAAAAGAGAATACCCCCAATGCTCCATAATTATTAAAAAAACCTGTGCCGGTATCAAAAGTAGTGTCTATACTTCCGTCAGAATTCAATCGTATGATACCCCCGGCGGTATGACCATTGTAAGAAGTAAATCCTCCACTAACCATTATTTTACCATCAGGCATCACTTTTAGATGGGAAACCGAGCTGTCAAAACTCTCACCCACATCAAAAGAATCGTCAAAACTTCCGTCTGAATTCAGGCGGGCAAGGTTTTTTGAAGTAGCACCGTTATAAAAAATAAAATTACCTCCGGCTACGACTTTTCCATCTTGCTGTAAATCTATTGAATTTACCAAACCGGGATAACCTCCGTTATGACCAAAACCGTCGATTATATTAAAATCCAAATCAATATCTGCATTATTTTGTGAGAAAGAAACCGTAAAACAAAAACAACTTATTAGAGTCATTATATTTCTGTAATTCATTGTAAATAAATTTAAGATAAGTTTTAAAACAAACTTAATCAATAATTTTGAAATAAATCACGGGCATCCTTGATTAAAGGGCGAACCGTATTCATTAGGGCATTCGTCTTTATCGTCCGGAACTCCGTCCAAATCTGTATCAGTAGAAAGTTCTTTGTTTATATTTCCTGATAATTCTGTCGTTTTAGGACAACCCATATTGAAAGGTGAACCGGGTTCATTCGGACAAGCATCTTTGTAATCCCAAACTCCATCCAAATCGGAATCAATAGTTTTATTCGTATTCAATATTTTTTGTTGAGAACAAGAATAAAGTGTAAAAAAACCAAATAAAATAAGTAAAATTAAACGCATGATTTTCTTTCTAATAACAAAACTACTTCATAAGTTTGAAAATTACACGTCTATTTTCAAAATTCTTTTGATCGTCGCATATTTCCTGTGGACGACATTCCGGATGACGAAGTTCTGTATCGCCTTTTCCGGTAATTTTCATTCGATTTTCGGGAATTCCTTTTGTTTTTAAATAATCAGCTACGGCTTGTGCACGCTGAATGGATAAATTCAAGTTATATTGCGGTGTTCCGGCTGCATCGGTATGTCCTTCAACTTCATAAATTAAATCAGTTTCTAAAATAATGGCAGCTGCTGTATTTAATTTTTCATAAAATTGGGGTTGAATTTCATACGAATCAAATTCAAATTCAATTCCTTCCATCATCCGATTAATTTCCAAGGTTATATTTTCTTCTTTGGTATTCGGGCAACCTTTTCGGTTTATATTTCCTTTATCAAACGGACATTCGTCCAAGGTATTCGGAACTCCGTCAAAATCAGAATCAAAGTCATTTTGAAAACTAACAGAACTTTCTGTAATCGCATACGAAGGAATTGTTCGCCCATCTTTCAGTCGGTTTATTTCGACAAATGAAGTGTAAGGTGTAGAAATATTCAGCTCCTCACCTATTTTTATAATTTCATTCCGGTATTTTCCCGATTGAATGCAACGCGAACCGCAACGTTCTTCTTCTTGTAATAAATAGTCTATTTTTTCAATACTCCACAGATATTTTAAAATCAACAAATCTTCATTGTGCAATTCAGCAGTTAAACCATATTCTTTTTCATATATTTCTTCTCCGTTTATTCCGGTTAGAATTAACTTAGGATTCCGATTTCGACTGCATTCTTTAGTTATAAACTGGCTGGATTGACCGGACAAAAATCCATTGTATTGTTGCGGATAAGTTTCATTTAAATTTAATTCTTTTGAACTGATTTTAATGTAACGTAAAACAGGTGATTGAATCCACTCAAAAAATCGGTCAGCTTCTGCTTTGGCTTGTTTTTGGTCATTAACCAATATCGCTTTTGTTCCGGTAACCGATGCCAATAACTGTAGATTTTTTCGTCCGATCTCATATCCAATTCCAAAAATAAAATATTGTGCATCGGGTAAATTCGTTCTTAAATCACGAATCATTAAATTAGACGTATTTAACATTCCGTCCGTAATTAAAACCACAATTCGATTATATTCCGGTTTCGGTTTATACCGATAAATTTGTTGTAAAGCTTCGCTCAATTCCGTATTTCCTTTTCCTCTTTGTTGCGACAAAATTTCCTTTACCGCTTCTTTATTTTCAGGCGTTGCATAAACCGATTTTTCTGCAAAAAAATCACTGGTTCCGGCAAAAAATAAAATATTGAATTTTTCATCTGAATTTAAATCATTTACCACCCGCATGATTAATTCTTTTGAAATTTCAATCGGAAATCCCAACATAGAACCTGAAACATCCATTACAAAAATATATTCACGAGGTGCAATATTTTTTTTATCAATTTCTTTAGGTGGTTCTACCGAACCTAAAATATAACGACATCCTTTCTCTTCATAAACCAACATTCCGGCTTGAATTTCGGAATTTTGTGTTTCAAAGCTTATTTTCACATTCCGGTCAATTGGAAATTTAGTTATTTCCACATTATGATGTTTCGCTGAAACCAAATTAAAATCTGTGTTTTGAAGATTAATTTTTGAATTTTGAATCGGAATTGAACTGGCTAAATCAATAGAAATTGAAAAATCTTCCGGTTTTTTTGAATAATTTTCAGTTATTAATCCGGGTAATTGGAAAATTTTCAGGTTTTGGTCCTTTTGAATGGTTTGAATATAGCGAACAGATATTTTAAATTCATCATTTTGAATGATTTCGGGTAATTCCAATTGAATATATGAAGAGTTTTCACTATGTGTTAAATTTATTTTTTTTCCTTTTTTATTTTCTGCATTGACTTGATTTCGAACACGATTCATGTTCTGAGCATCCAAAAAATAATAGTTTCCTTTGTATTCAACCGATAGTTCATACAAAGTAGAATTCATTTTTACCGGAAATAAATAATAAGCTATTGAAGTTTCAGAAATTTTGAAATTTTGCTGAAGGAATACATCTGTTTTTTCACCAACAATTGTAATTTTAGCTGTTTGTTCTATTAATTCAATTTCTCCTTTTTCTGCAATTAAATGAGGGATAAGTTTTTCTTGCGAGAATAGTGAAACGCATAAAATCAAACAGAAAACAGAAAAACCACAACGCATAAAACTAAAAAAATTAACTCAAAATCAATGTTTTATCTTCTTATTACAATGATTTCAAAGTTATGAAAATAATTTATGTTGCTGTGTTTTTAAATTTATTTAAAAAGTAATCAGCAAAAATTTATTGCATCTCAGGATTATTTTTTCCCATTGACTGCATCATTTTCTTTCCGCCCGGAGATTGCATAAAACGCATCATTTTTCCCATTTCGGAGAATTGTTTTAGCAATTGATTTACTTCCTGAATTGAAGTTCCTGAACCGTTTGCAATTCGTTTTTTACGACTCGCATCAATGATGGTAGGTTGTTGTCTTTCTTTTGGTGTCATGGAACGAATAATGGCTTCGACTCCTTTAAACGCATCATCTTCAATTTCAACATTTTTCAAAGCTTTTCCTGCTCCCGGAATCATTCCTAACAAATCTTTCATATTTCCCATACGTTTGATTTGTTGAATTTGCTTTAAAAAATCGTCAAAATCGAATGTGTTTTTTGCGATTTTTTTGGATAAACGCTTGGCTTCCTCTTCATCAAATTGTTCTTGCGCTCTTTCTACCAAAGAAACAACGTCTCCCATTCCTAAAATACGGTCTGCCATACGTTCCGGATAGAAAATATCCAGTGCTTCCATTTTCTCACCGGTAGAAATGAATTTAATCGGTTTGTTAACAACGGTTTTAATCGTTAAAGCCGCTCCACCGCGAGTGTCTCCGTCTAATTTCGTTAATACAACACCATTGTAATCCAAAACTTCGTTAAATGCTTTAGCCGTATTTACCGCATCTTGTCCGGTCATGGAATCTACGACAAATAAGGTTTCGGTAGGCTGAACGGTTTGGTGAACCTGACGAATTTCATTCATCATAGCTTCATCAATTGCTAAACGACCGGCAGTATCAATAATAATGATATTGTGTTTTCCTTCTTTTGCTTTAGCAATCGCATTTTGAGCGATTTGAACCGGATTTTTATTTTCTTCTTCTGCATAAACCGGAACGCCAATTTGTTCGCCCAATACTTTTAATTGGTCAATCGCTGCCGGACGATACACGTCACCGGCGACCAATAAAGGATTTTTTCCTTTTTTGTTTTTTAAATAATGAGCTAATTTTCCTGA
>JAQVDG010000125.1 GCA_028698395.1 Weeksellaceae bacterium | reverse complement strand
GTAATTATTGAGCTTTTTACGTAAAAATTGTACAATAGATTCTTGTTCTAATTTAAATTCATTTTCCATAGAAGCAGAATTAAATTTAATTTGGATGATGAAATTGTCTTGTAATTCTAATTTACTGTTTTGTAAAGCATTGAATGTTACAGTTTTATTTTCTTTTTGTAAGTTTTGAATAAATTCATTCCAAGCTTGTTCTACATCGTTTTGAGAAAAAATATCTTTAGGTAAATTTTCACTTATAACAGTAGGTTTTTCTTCTTCTGCTTGAGGAATATCAAAAATAGTAGTCAGATTAAAGGAACGTTCAACTTTAGGATGAAGCGGCTTTTCGGCTCTTTTTGATTGTGAATTTTCATGAATGTTAGAGTTTGAAATTGGTTTTTTTTCGGACTGATTTTCTGCTTTTTTTTGGGAAGGAATTTCAGTTGGATGTTCAGAAACAGAAATTCCCTTAATTTGAGGAGGGATTATTCTAAACTTTTTTTTTTAATTGCAGAATCGGATGCAGTCAGAGAACCGATTTGCATAAGAGCAATTTCAACTGTAAGTCGTTGATTTTTACTTGATTTGTAGTTGATGTCTGCATTGTTGCAAATTTCAATAGCATTTGTTAAAAACTCAGGCGGACAGCTTTGGGCTTGTTCTGAATATTTTTGTTTAGTTGTTTCACCGACTTCCAAAAGCTTAACAGTTTGTGGGAATTTTGCGACCAATAAATCCCGAAAATGACTTCCTAAACCATTGATGAAAATATGTCCATCAAAACCTTTGTTCAGAATTTCATTGAATTGTACTAATAAATCAGGAATTTCATTTTTCATCGCTGCATCGGTAATTTTGAAAAAATATTCATAATCCAGTACATTTAAATTTTCAGCAACCTCAGTCAAAGTTAAATTACGATTGGTAAAAGTTACCATTCGGTCAAAAGTTGAAAGAGCATCACGCAAAGCACCGTCTGCCTTTTGTGCAATCAAATGCAAAGCATCCGATTCATAAGAAATCCCTTCTGCCTCGGCAATATGGGCTAAATGTTTTTGAATATCCGAAATACGGATTCGTTTGAAATCATAAATCTGACAACGGGATAAAATTGTTGGAATGATTTTATGTTTTTCAGTTGTTGCCAAAATAAAAATGGCATGAGCAGGCGGTTCTTCCAAAGTTTTCAGAAAAGCATTGAAAGCTTGTGTGGACAGCATGTGCACCTCATCAATGATATATACTTTGTACTTTCCGGTTTGAGGAGCGAAACGAACTTGGTCAATCAAATTTCGAATATCATCCACAGAATTATTGGAAGCCGCATCCAATTCAAAAATATTAAAAGCAAAGTCTTCTTCTTCGTTACTGCCGTTTTCTTCGTTGATTTTTCGGGCAAGAATACGTGCACAAGTTGTTTTCCCAACTCCTCTCGGACCGCAGAAAAGCAAAGCTTGAGCCAATTGTCCGGTTGAAATTGCTTGTTGCAAGGTTTCAGTAATAGCCGATTGCCCCACTACATCTTCAAATTGAAGTGGACGGTATTTTCGGGCTGAAACAATAAAATTTTGCATAAGTGCTACAAAGGTAATTGATTTTTTAAAAAACAAAAGTTTGAGATTTGAATTCTTTAGTAGTATGTGAATTTTAATTTTTTTCATTGAAAAAACTACTTGAACATTAAAACACAAAATCATTTGCCCATTTTACTGATTAAAGCTTATTTTTGTCCTATTATTAAAAAATCATGAGCAATACGTATAAATCTGCCGGAGTTGATAAAGAAGAAGGCTATCAAACGGTTTCAAAAATAAAAAAAGCAGTAGCCGAAACGCATAATTCTAACGTGTTGAACGGCATTGGGAGTTTTGGTGCATTTTATCAATTATCCGGATATAAAAATCCGGTTTTGGTTTCCGGAACAGATGGAGTAGGGACCAAATTGAGAATTGCTTTGGATGTGAAAAAATACGATACTATCGGGGTGGATTGTTTTGCTATGTGTGCTAATGATATCCTTTGTCATGGAGCAAAACCACTTTTCTTTTTGGATTATTTGGCTTGCGGAAAGTTGGATTCAGATGTGGCAGCAGAAATAATCAGTGGAATTGTAATGGCTTGCAAAGAAACCGGAACAGCTTTGATTGGTGGTGAAACAGCTGAAATGCCCGGAATGTACCAAATTGGCGATTATGATGTAGCCGGTTTTTGTGTAGGCGTAGTTGAAAAAGATGAAATTATTGACGGTTCAAAAATTAAAGAAGGACAGGCTGTTGTTGGTTTACCATCCAGTGGATTTCACAGTAATGGATTTTCTTTAGTTCGTAAAATTTTCCCGGATTTTAATGAAGAATTTGAAGGAAAGCCACTTTGGGAAACTTTACTCGTTCCGACTCAATTGTATCAAAATGATATATTTAATATTCGTAAAAAAGTTGAACTGACGGGAATTGCTCACATTACCGGTGGCGGTTTGATTGAAAATATTCCGAGAATTTTGCCCGATGGACTTATGGCGGTTATTGAAAAAGAAAAAATCAAAATACCTTCAATAATGAAAGAATTGATGAAAAGAGGCGGAATCGAAGAAAATGAGATGTTTGGAACGTTCAATATGGGAGTAGGAATGGTTGTAACTTGCGATTCTTCACAGGTTCAACTAATTTTAGAAACGGTTAAAGACAGCATGCTCATTGGAGAAATTCAGAGCGGAAATGATAAAATCATTTTAAAATAACACTGTATTTTAGACTAAGAGAGTGAAACACTTTTTCTCGATTTTTGTGATTGAACTGATTTTTATTTTTAAATTAGTCGCTTACAAAACCAAAAGAAAATGAAGAAATTTTTTTTAAGTATCTGTGCTACAGCTGCTATAATAGCTTGTAGTCCAAAACAATCTGATTCTGATTCAACTTCTGCATCTGGTGAGGATTTTCAATACGAAGCCGACCATTTTGCGGACATTCGAATTTTACGTTATACGGTAGATGAATTCAATCAATTGTCGCCGAATCAAAAAAAACTGGCTTATTATCTTACTCAAGCTGGTTTAAGCGGTAGAGACATTGTGTATGACCAAAATTACAAACACAATTTAGAAATTCGGAATGCCATCAGCACTATTGTTCAAAATCATCCAAAAGAAGAAAGCGAAGATTGGGAAAATTTTATGACGTATGCCAAACAAGTTTGGTTTGCCAACGGAATTCACCATCATTATTCCATGGATAAATTCATACCTAAATTTTCACGGGATTATTTTGAAAAATTATTGAAAGAAAATAAATTAGAAATGAGTGAAGAAGCTCTTGAGGCAATTTTCAATCCGAATTTAGATGCTAAAAGAGTTAATTTAGATCCTTCCAAAGGATTGATTCCGGGAAGTGCTAATAATTTTTATGGTGCAGGAATTACCGATAAAATGGTAGAAGATTATTATAAAAATTTAATCGACCCAAATGATTCTCGTCCGGTTTCTTATGGATTGAATTCACAATTAATTTTGAATGAAAACGGAGAATTAGAAGAAATTCCATGGAAAATTGGTGGAATGTATGGCTCTGCTTTGGAAAAAGTTGTGTATTGGTTAGAAAAAGCAGTAGAAGTAGCTGAAAATGAACCTCAGAAAAAAGCATTACAATTGTTAATTAACGATTACAAAAGTGGTGATTTGAAAGATTGGGACGACTATTGTATCGCTTGGACAGAAGCTACCGAAGGCGATATTGACTACATCAACGGGTTTATTGAAGTTTATGGCGATTCAAAAGGCTATCGGGCTAATTTTGAAAGCGTAGTTCAAATGACAGATTTTGAATCAACCAAACGAATGAAAGTTTTGGCTGATAATGCACAATGGTTTGAGGATAATTCTCCGATTATGGACGAACATAAAAAGAAAAAAGTATCCGGAGTTAGTTATAAGGTGGTTAATGTAGTCGGAGAATCGGGCGATGCTTCTCCGGCAACTCCGATTGGTATTAATCTTCCTAATTCGGATTGGATTCGAGCAGAACACGGCTCAAAATCAGTGAGTTTAGGTAATATTATCAATGCTTATCAAAACGCTTCCGGTGGCTCGACTTTAGAAGAATTTGCTTTTGATGAAGCAGAAATAAAAAGAGGAAAAGAACATGCTACTTTGGGCGATAATCTGCACACGGCTTTGCATGAAGTAATCGGTCATGCGAGTGGACAGTTAAATCCCGGAGTGAAAACACCTAATATTACATTAAAAAGTTATGCGAGTACTTTAGAAGAAGCACGCGCAGATTTAGTTGGACTTTATTTTTTAATGGATGAAAAATTAATTGATTTAGGTTTGATGGAAAGTTTGGAAGTTGGAAAAGCAGAGTACGATAATTATATCCGAAATGGAATGATGCTTCAATTGAGAAGAATTGAACCGGGAAGAGATATTGAAGAATCACACATGCGAAATCGACAACTGGTTGCTGCTTGGGTGTATGAAAAAGGAAAGGGCCAAAATGTAATTGAAAAAATCGTGAAAAATGGAAAAACCTACTTCAAAATCAATGATTATGATGCACTTAGAGGATTATTTGGTGATTTGCTGAAAGAAATCCAACGTATTAAATCTGAAGGAGACTATGAAGCTGCTAAAAATTTGGTAGAAACTTATGGTGTGAAAGTTGATTCGATTTTGCACAAAGAAGTGTTGGAACGGTTTGCACCTTTGAATATAGCACCTTATAGCGGGTTCATCAATCCGGTATTAGTTCCGGTTACAGATAAAGATGGGAATATTACCGATATAAAAGTGGAATATCCAACCGATTTTGTGGAACAAATGTTATTTTATGACAGAGAATACAATTTTTTAAAACCATAAGATAAAGTATTTTATAAAAAACCATTCCGAAACCGGGATGGTTTTTTAATGAAATAATTAATCCGATTTTGAATCAAATAAAGAGGGAGTGACGTAATAAAATCCAATTGCCGTTAAAAGCATCAAAAATCCGGTACCTATCCATAAATTTTGAAAACCAAATTCTTGTGCAATTAAAGTACCCAAATAAGGAGTTATAATAAAAGAAAGTGAGAATCCAATGCCCAAAACTCCCATATATTGACCTTTATTGTTTTCACCCGAACGAAGAGCTGTAACAGTGGACATAAAAGGAAGTGCCCAGATTTCGCCCACACAAAGTAAAGTCATGGCAAAAAATAAAAGAGGTAGTGAGGTTCCGAAACTTAATAAAGTAAACGATAATCCACAGAAAATTGTTCCTAAAAATAATGTGAATTTTAATCGGAATCGCTTTTCGGCTACATCAACTAAAAACATTTCCATGAATACAATAATAATCCCACTATAACCTAAAATAAAACCAATTGTTTGTTGAGATAAACCCGCTTCAAGTTTATAAAATAAAGGTAAGGTGTTGAGTAATTGAAAAAAACAGATGGAAAACAGCATACAAAGTCCGGAGAAAAGTAAAAACTTCCCATCTTTATAAACCGATTCGGATTTGATTTTAAGTTTTCTTTTTTCATTTTCTTTATTCCGGTATTCTCTTTTTCTGAAAAAACTGATATAAGTAATCCCTGCTAATAAAGCGGCAAGAGCATTAGTGAAAAATAAAAAATTATAAGAAATTGAAGATAAAATTCCACCCAATGCCGGACCGATGGAAAATCCAAGATTGACAGCCATTCGATTAAGTGAAAAAGAACGGGTTATATTTTCTTTTTTTGCGTATTTAGTAATGGCTACCGAATTTGCCGGACGAAAGAATTCACTGACGGTACTTTGTATCAAAATAATGAAAGCTAAACCCAATTCAGTCTTAAATAAAGGAATCAGACAAAAAAGAGGAACACTTAGTAATAAACTTATGGACTGAACTTTAAATTCTCCTATTTTGTCAGTTAATATTCCTCCTAACCACGATCCGAAAACGGCTCCGACTCCAAAGCAACTCAGTACTAAACCGGCTGTTTCTAAACCAAAACCTAAATGAGCCGTCATATAAACTCCTAAGAATGGTAAAACCATGGAACCAGCCCGATTGATTAACATTACCACTGCCAACATCCAACTTTCGGATGAAAGCCCTTGGAAAGAAGATGAATATATTTTTAAGAGTTTCATTAAATTAAAAACAGAAAAAAATCCCTTGCGGATAGGCAAGGGATTGAATAATTATAATAAATATTTTTTATTCTTGCGTATCAGATGGTGGTGTAACCGGTGTAGCTTCCGGTTGGAATTCAGGTAATTCTACCGGAACAGAATCAATGTTAGTTTTAGTAGAAAATGGGTTATTCATCAAGACATTAGCTGTAATGATTAAAACAACAATCAATCCTGCTAAGGTCCAAGTAGCATTATCTAAAAACTGATTGGTTCTTTGAACACCAAACATTTGCCCACCTCCTGAACCTCCGAAAGTAG
>JAQVDG010000124.1 GCA_028698395.1 Weeksellaceae bacterium | reverse complement strand
ATTTTAGTTATTTATATGATATATTGGATTATATAATATTTATTTGAATTAAATCAAAAAATAATATACGAATGTTATAAGTTTAATATATACGAATGTTGTATCTTTGTTGCGTAAAATAGATGTTGGACGAAAAACCGCGCCAGACTTTTTGGTGGAAAATATGATAGATTTGGATAAACTATTTCTTAATCCCGCCCCCAAGACGCCCGCCGTCCATGGCGGGCGAATTGAAGATAAAAGAATAGGAAAGAAATGAATACAATTTATAGTTTAATAAGAAGTAAAACGGAAACTTGGGTGAAATTAGAGAAAGAAAGCAACCAATCTCTGATTAATAATACCTTAGAACATATTGAAAAAACAGGAATGCTTCGTCCACCGCAAAAAGAAGCCATTGAAACTTATTTATGGATAAAGTTTGCCGCTGAAAACAAAAGACTTTCAGATATGGTTCGAGAAGGACTTTTATATGATGATGTCATAGCTCAAGATTATGATAATTATCATACATTCAGAGGAAATTTTGTAACACAATTTCTAAACCAGTTTTTTTTAGACAATGACTTAAATAACCTTCAAAAAAAGTTGGTTAGTGATCCTTCTGGAAGCACGATTGACTGGAATAATCTACTTGATGAATTATTACATAATTTTGATTATTCCAACTACCTTTACAGTCTTCCAATGGGTGCTGGAAAAACATTTCTAATGGCTTGTTTTATCTACTTAGATTTGTACTTTGCTACCCTTTTTAAAAAAGATAAACGATTTGCCCATAACTTTGTTGTATTTGCACCACAGGCTTCAAAGACTGCCATACTTCCTTCATTAAGAACCATAAAAGACTTTAACCCTGAATGGATATTACCAAAAGAAGAAGCTGATAAATTAAAGCAGATAATCACTATTGAGATATTGGATAGCTTAAGTTCAAAAAGAAAAGACAAACTGCATGGCAACAATCCAAATCTTGAAAAAGTAAATAGAATTAAGCAAACAAAAGACTTCGGGATGGTTTTTATTACCAATGCAGAAAAGGTTGTGCTTGAAAAATATGATGCACAGGATGAAATATACATTGACCCTGATAGTGCTTTTTATGATGTGAAAATTGCTTCAGAACTAAAGAAAACTAACGAATTGCGAGAAGCATTATCTCAAATACCAAATTTAACAGTTATTCTTGATGAAGTTCATCACTCTTACGGTTCAACAGGTAACGGCGAGAAAAAACTAAGACAGGCTGTAAGCATTTTAAACCAGCACGGCAATGTTAATTCTGTTATCGGTTTGTCGGGCACACCGTATGTCAAAACAAAAATCGAAGTTGAAGGAAAAAATATTACCCTGAACCAGATACAGGATATTGTTTACAATTATCCGCTTAATATCGGCATTGGCAGGTTTCTAAAAAAACCGGACATTAGAAAAGCAAGGGTGAAAGAAAGCGTATTTATTGAACAAGCACTTTCTGACTTTTTCTCCAATTATGACATAGAATACAAAAATGGAACCAAAAGCAAGATGGCTTTTTACTGTCCTTCAATTAAAAAATTAAACGACGATATTCTTCCTGTAATCCAGAAATGGTATCAGAAGAACCGCAAAGGCAAAGAAAACGAGATTTTCAGATACTATTCAGGTGTAGACAAGAAGAACAAACAATACGAACTGCCGAAAGAAAACCTTGCTATATTCAACAACCTTGACAAGCCGTATTCAAAAAAGCGTGTCATCCTGCTTGTGGCTGTTGGTACAGAGGGATGGGATTGCAGAAGTTTAACTTCCGTTGTATTGCCTCGCCAAAAAACAACCAAAAACTTTGTGCTTCAAACCACCTGCCGATGTCTGCGGGAAGTAACGGATGCCACACAGGAAAATGCCTTAATTTACCTTTCAAGCGACAATTATGAAACACTTGATAAAGAACTCAAAGAGAACTACCAGCTTTCGATTACCGACCTGACGGAGAAAAAAGAGCAGACTATAGAGGTTCAGGTTAGAAAGCCGAAACTCGGCAGGCTTAAATACAAGCAGATTGACACCAAATACAAGATTGTCAAAAAGACTTCCCCTGAAATCAAAAAGGAACTTTCCGCTTTTAATTTTGCGAGCATTAAGAAGTCATTCGATTATGATAAAAGAATTGTTTCCGGCAGTATCGGGAAAAGTGGACTGACAGGTGAAGTGGCGGTTGCCGATGTAAAGGCAGACAGCACAGCTCTTTTCTCATTTGAAGATTTTATATACAAACTCACTTCCGCCACTTATGGATTATTTACTGAAACCGAATTATCTGATGGTTTTACGGATGAACTATCCGCTATTCATAAGAGCATTGAGAAAGAACTTGAGTGGGTGGTATTAAACCCTAATCTTGATATAAGCGATATAAACCGCATGATTGCTTCTTCTTTTATGGATAGAGTTGAATACACAAAAGAGATCATAGAGCAGGAAACCGAGATTGAGCTTCTTGAGTGGGAAGGCACTAACAATGAGATGAGCTTTGTTTCTCCAAAAGGCGTAACCTATAAGTTTATGCCTAAAATATCCCAGCGTGATTATCAGGGAAATAGAGGGTATGGCAAACATCCCGAATACATGGAAGATGATTTTTTTGGAGAAGATACCAACAGCGATCCGCAGGACATAAGCTATAACTATATTCCCTATAAAATGGACAGCGAATTTGAGCAGAATGCCCTTGCCGAAATGTTGAAATTAAGCGAACTGAAAAGTCTTGAGGTTTATTTCAACGGCTACAAGGATGAACGGCTGCAATCCTTCTGGATACAAACACCGAGAGGCAGATATACACCTGACTTTTTGATTTTACGAAGAAAAGAGAATAAGAAATACCAAAAGGGGCAGACAATACCCATTGAAAAAGCAATCATCATTGAGACCAAAGGCAAGCCCTATTACAACGATGAGTTCAGGGCCAAGGAAAAGTTTGTGAAAAATGAGTTTTTAAAACATAACAATCATTTCAGCTATCACTGCTTTGTAGATGAAGGAGAAAATGATTTTACTAAACACCTTGATACTTTAAAGCAAATATTGAAGGAATTTTAACTATGAAAACACCGAAACAGTACAATATCACACCAGCAAAAGGACAGGCGCTACTCAATTTTCAGGGTAGACGTTTTCCAGACAAGATTGATGTGTTTGAAACCGAGTTGATTGAAGAAGTAAGGAACACAAAAGCTAAAGAGCAGTCTTTGTTTGATAAAGAAACAGACCTTAATTCTGATTTTCAAAACTTACTTATTCAAGGCGATTGCCTTTCAGCTTGCGCTTATCTAAAACAACAGAATATCAAGGTTGACCTTGTATATATTGACCCACCATTTGCGAGTGGTGCGAATTATGCCAAGAAGCTATATCTGCGTAATGGAGGTAAATCTGAAATAGATGCGGATGATAATACAATCGGTGAAGAGGTAATGTATGGCGATATATGGCAGAAAGAAGATTATCTTAATTGGTTGTACGAAAGACTATTAGCAATTAAAGATGTAATGAGTGAAACGGGGTGTATTTATGTTCATCTTGATTGGCACATTGGGCATTATGTAAAAATTCTTCTTGATGAGGTTTTTGGTGAAGAAAATTTCATAAATGAAATAATCTGGCATTATTTTATGGGTGCAAGCAACAATACTTCTTTTGGACGAAAGCATAATACAGTATTTCTATATTCAAAAGCTGAAGATTACATTTTTAACCGCACAGATATTGGTGTAGAATATAATCCTGAGACTATTGCAAGAGCCAAACGAGGCGAAGCTCGATATGATGTGGACGTTGAAAAAATGGAGGAAAACGGTAAAAACCCAGGAGATGTTTGGAGTGATGTTAATCCAATACAAGGAAATGCTTTAGAAAATGCTAATTATTCAACCCAAAAACCTGAAGCACTTCTTGAAAGAATAATAAAAGCTTCATCCGATTCAGGAATGATAGTCGCTGATTTCTTCTCCGGTTCTGGTACTACTGCCAAAGTTGCAAACGACTTAAATAGAAAATTTATTTCCTGCGACATTGGCATAAATGCACTTCAAACGACAAGAGACCGCCTTGTCAAAGCTGGAGCAAGTTTTGATGTTTTGAAAATTCAGGATGGTTTACGATTATTCCGTAACCCAGCACAAACAACCGCAAAAATATTCAGTATTATTGACGGTTTTAAGTCAAGAACGGATTTAAACCTAAATGATTTTTGGGACGGTGGTATTGCTCAACCTAAAGGAACATACTCACCTGTAAAATTTTCAGGTATTCACGATAAACTGACCAAAGAACTGCTTGATGTTTACCTTGAAGAAATCTATAAGCTGGAAGATACAACAAACAAGGCGAATGAAGTCATTATCATTTATGCTCATAAAGACCTTGAAATCGACCAGAACTACCTGAACAAACAGCTCAATAAAACAGCCAAAACAGAATTAAAAGTAAAACTGGTTTCTCTTGACGATTTACTCGGAGAAAAAAGAGACGCCTTGTTTACACCCGACAATGCGGATATAAAAATCTCAAAACAAGGCAATAAATATAAAGTTGAAATTAAAAAGTTTTTCAGCCCTTACTTGAAAAACAAGATTGATGACTATAATACCAAGAAAACCAAAAAAGGCACATTGGAACAGGATTTATCAAAAGCGGTAAAAATCAGCAGTAACGGACTTGAACTGATAGAGGCTGTACAGTTTGATACGACTTTACAAAAAGTATGGAAAAGCAATCCTGAGTTGGAAGACAAGGCAGGAATCAAGGAAAAGATAAAAGGTGTTTATACTCTTGATACTGATAAATTCAAAATAAAAATAAGAAATATTGCGGGGGACGAAATAATAATTGATAGTGAAGAGATTAAATAAGAATCCGCCTCCGCACGTCCTGTGCTACGGCGGAAGAGGGGGCGGGATTAAGAAATGACTTATGCTGAGAATGGCGCGGTTCATCGCCTAACAGCGTGTAGCCGGTTCGGGCGGAGTACCGCCCTCTCCCAAATTGCCTCCGCGAGTACGCTCCGGCAACTTCGGCTACACGCAGACCGTTACAAGCAAGTTTAAAATGACACTAAATGACACGACAAGTAGAATTTGATATTGCATTATCTTTCGCAGGAGAAGACAGAAATTATGTCGACCAAGTAGCACATATTCTGAAATCCAAAGGAATAAGTGTTTTTTATGACAAATTTGAAGAAGCTAATTTATGGGGCAAAAACCTTTATGACTATTTGAGTGACATTTACAGAAATAAAGCACTTTATACAATTATGTTTGTGTCTGACAACTATAATAAAAAGTTGTGGACAAACTACGAAAGACAGGCGATGCAGAGCCGAGCATTTCAAGAGAACCAAGAATATATATTACCTGCAAGATTTGACGAAACAGAAATTCCGGGTTTACTTCCAACAATAGGTTATATACCATTAAATGACAAAAGCCCTAGTGACTTTTGTGAAGTCATTTTCAAAAAACTTGTTTTAAGCGGTCGGACAATTCCTAGTGAGCAAGTTAGGAAAAGCCTATCACCGCTTATCAAAATTCCAAAAATCGACCCGAGTAGTTTTTCTATTACAGTAAAGAATGAAAAAGGAGAACCATTTATTGGTGCTGACCTATTTTTAATCGCTGATAATGATACACACCTTAACAACAAGACAAATAATGAAGGTAAAGCAACATTTGTAATCAACACAAGAAGAAATTATAAGCTCTATTTTGCCAATGCTAACTATCCCGCATATATAGTTGAAAAAATTGACCCTGAAAATGATTTTGAAATTTCAGTTCATTCGTCAGAAAATATTGGTTCGGTAATTTGTAATAGCACAGGATATATACCAGGACTAAAAGGTCGACTAAATCCAATTTTAGACACATCCAACAGGACTTACTTATACGCAGACAATATTGCAATTAATGGTGGACTTTTGCAACCAGCGACATTTAAAATAAATGTTCCTATGGACTTAGAAGATTGTGATGGTATGATTATGCAAGTGACAGTAAAAGACATTCAAGGGCGGGTTTCCTTAATAGAATTTGTAAGACCAATTATTGAAGAATGAAAAAACCTGCTTGTAACACGGGTTTTGCGTCAGGCGGGCTGATGTGCTAACTTAGAGCTTTGTGCTTCTATCACAGTTTCTGCTTTACTGAAAGTGAAGTGCTTCGAAATCGCCACCTTCGGGTAGCTGCGGACCGTTATAATTGCGAAAGGAAACACCAATCACTTGATTATCAAACACCTGAAAAATTATTTAAAAAAATTGTGTAAAACACTTGAAAGTTTCAAAAAAATCTTTAACTTTGCAAAGTTAAAGATTTAAGTTCTTTGAAAAATAAAATATTAACAAATTAAAAAAACTGTCCTAATAAAAGGGGACACTTAAAACAAAACATTCGTAAATACAAATATTTTTACTTCTTTTTATTTTAG
>JAQVDG010000123.1 GCA_028698395.1 Weeksellaceae bacterium | reverse complement strand
TGATTTAGCTACGCGCAGCTCGCATGAAAAATGTTCATTTCCAAATCCGAGCGTACCAAAGCGTAAATTACCCCTTCAGGCGTAACCCTACGAAGCATAATTCACAATAAACCTTTTAAAGAATGGGTCGCCGATAAAATAATTACGGCCTGAGCGCTCGATAATGCCATATTCGAGGAGTACAGATGCTGATTTTTGAACTGTTGAGGCAGCCGATAAACGGTGTTTTTTGATATATGCGGACGAAAAAATATTTTCACCATCAATAGCTAAGGCTTTGTCAAATAATAACGTATTCAGAAATGACGAAGGGTTTTGTTGTTTTTCGAGACGCTAAAATTAGTTACTATTTTCAATCTTAAATTGCTTAAAATAACATAGCTCTTTATATTTGTTGAGTTGCGGACGAGAGCAATTGTTTAGATATACACCAAAGTCAACAATAACCTTTTTTGCATCGCTAAAAGTTAACCCAATGCAATATTGTTTAAGGTATTTTTTCGATACTATTTCGATTGCTGATTTCATTGCTTATAATTTTTGGCAGGAACTTGTTTCTGCTGTATCAAATTTTCCTGAATAAATACTTTCTGAAGAAATGTCCATCTCTCCATCGAGCCATGTCAAATGTCCATTCCAAACTTTTACTTTTTTAAAAAGTGGAATTCTTTTAAATTGCGTAGTCATTGGATTGCCAGATTTTTGCAAAAAAGCTTTAAAATCAGCAATTACAACTTTTCCATCGTCAAAAAAAACTTGCAATTTATAGGCTTCTAGATATTTTACTTTTATTATTTTCATTATTTTAAGTCTTTGGCAGTAATCACTTTTTTTCTAATGCGCTGTTGATAAACAAAAAACTTAATCCACAGCTTTACTATTTCTTCTTTCTTACTTTCTACAAGTTTTTCCAACTGACTGCGCTTAGCTGGAGTAAATTTATTCTTTCCAATATCCAAATATTTAATTTGAATAATTTCCTTATCTTTAAGAATGATTTCAACCTTAATCTCTGCATCGGCGTAAAATGCATGCACGTGAATAGGGTAGTGTTCGTCACTCCAAAATTTAACAATTATTCCCAAATATTCGAAAATTGTTGGCATAAACTTTTCTTTTTTACAAATATACAGCTAAATTACAAAATATTACTTAAGGCATAGAATATTTCTAAAATTTCCAGACAGCACACATCGCTCCCTTGGATTTAGCTGCGCCGAGCTAACATAAAAAACGCTTAGTTCCAAATCCGAGTGTGCCAAAGCACAAATTACGCCTCCAAGCGTAACCCTACGAAGCATAATGCATTCGGGGTTCAATCTCATTTGAGTTATTTAGAAAATATTAGCATCTATTTTTTCTTACTGAATTAAAAATTTGATTATCTTTACGTCTGCAATAATAATCATAATTTGATTATTATTGCAGACGTATCGCAAGAATTCGACAGATGAAAGAATACAGCAAAATAGGACAATGGGTTGAAGATTTGCCCAAACTCGGAAAATCAGTTTTTTCCAGGCCGGAATTGATGGAGGTGTTTCCTGAGATGTCTGCTTATAACATCAGGAATACATTGTATCGCCTTTCAAAAAAGAAAAAGATTTTATCGGTTTGGAGAGATTTTTACGCAGTAATTCTTCCCGAATATGGTCTTAACGGCATTCCTCCCGCAATTGAGTACATTGATCAACTAATGAAGTTTTTAAGAAAGGAGTATTATGTTGCTTTGCTTAGTGCAGCAGCATTACAAGGGGCTTCACACCAAGCACCTATGGAATTTTTTGTTATTTCAAATTCGCGGATTTTACGTGATAAACTCAAAGGTGACATTAAAATTAATTTCGTAACAAAGAAGGATATTCAAGCTGAGTATATTACACAAGTAAGGGTAAACAGTGGCTATATAAATGTATCCAAACCAGAGTTGACAGCTTTTGACCTTATTATTTATGAAAAGAATGTTGGAGGGATAAATCGGGCAGCAACTGTTTTAAGTGAATTTGCAGAGAACTTAGATTTTTCAAACCTAAACATAGATTTTTTTGAATCTATTGATATCGCAGTTATTCAGAGATTAGGCTATTTGTTAGATTTTCTTGAATTCAAGAAAATAGCAAATGATTTATTTCAGAAATCACAAGACGCAAAACTGAAATTTCGCAAATATCCACTATCAACATTATCTGAAAAAAGGATTTTTTCAGAATATGAAATAAACGATAAATGGAAAATAATTGTGAATGAAGTAATTGAGGTTGATGATATTTAGTGATACAAAAAATGTTGAATTGAGAATTAAAAGTATCGACCCAGCTCTGAGAAATTGAGTTTGACTTATAAGAATAGAATTATGATACCAAAAGAGCATATAATAGAATGGAAAGCTAGCGCACCTTGGAATGAGATGTTGATGGTTGAACAGGATTTAATAATTTGCCGCGCTTTGATTGCCATATACGAAGATGAGTTCCTGTCATCCAATTTAGCCTTTCGCGGAGGTACTGCCTTGCATAAACTTTATCTCTCGCAGCAACCACGATATTCAGAAGACATTGATTTAGTGCAGATTAAGGCAGGAAATGTCGGTGAGATTCTTGATAAAATACGTGAAGTGTTAGCTTTTCTTGGCAGACCAGTTATAAAACAAAAGCGAAACAACAACACCATGCTCTTCAAAGTAGAGTCAACATTTCCACCAATTGTTCCAATTAAACTAAAAGTTGAAATTAATTGTAAAGAACATTTCACAGTGCTTGGATATGCCAAAATCCCATTCGAAGTAAAAAGTAGGTGGTTTAAAGGTAATTGCATGATAACGACCTATCATTTGGACGAACTGATTGGCACTAAATTAAGGGCATTGTATCAACGTAAAAAAGGGCGTGATTTGTTTGATTTGCAAAAAGCCTTGGAAAATCCTACCATAAACCCCGATAAGGTTATAATGTGTTATCGTAGATATATGGAATTCTCTGATGGGCAATCACCATCCCAAACAGTTTTTTTAGCAAACATTGAGGAAAAAATGCATGAAGAAATTTTTTTGAACGATACACAGGCAATTCTTCGACCAACTGTGATTTATAAGCCTATGGAAGCCTATGAAATTGTGAAAAGCAAATTAATTGATAGAATTTAATGGTGCATATTTTGGCCTAACCGCAGCCCAAAGGACAAGCTCGCCAAAGGCAAATACATCCCCAACCCTAACCCTACGAAGCATAACCCACAATAAACCTTTTAAAGAATGGGTCGCCGATAAAATAGCTGCTTCCGGAGCGTTCTATAATGCCATTTTCGAGGAGTACAGAAGCTGATTTTTGAACCGTTGAGGCAGCCGATAAACGGTGTTTTTTGATATATGCGGACGAGAAAATGATGTTTTTAAATAACTTTAAATCTTATGCAATCATTGCAAATAAGGTATTACAGCTGTTTATACTATAAATTACGCTTTGAGGCGTTACGCTTCGAGGCGTAATTTTTGATCTGAATTGCTGATAAACAGAAATCATTAGCATCAAAAAAGTTAGATTGAAAACCCATTTAAAAATGGAATTGCAAAAAAGGAGTTTATTTCGTAGATTTGCAAAAAAGACAGAATATGCTGACAAACATTAAAATAGAAAATTTCAAGAAACTAGGAAGCATTTCGTTCCCTCTTTCACAATCAGTTGTTATTATTGGGCCTAATAATTCAGGGAAATCTACAATTTTTCAAGCACTGTGTTTATGGGAGATAGGGGTTAAAAATTATATCGCCGCTTATAAAAAAAATGATTTAAATAGACAAGGTGCTATTACTATTAATAGAAGAGACTTGTTAAATAGCCCTATTTCTGATGCGCGTTTTCTTTGGAAAAGCAAGAAGGTAACACAACGAAATAATTCGGGGGCAGGACAAACACATGTGCCTCTTTCAGTTGAATTGGAAGGAGACAATAAAGGTGTGAAATGGTCATGTAAAGCTGAATTTACATTCTCAAACACAGAGTCGTTTTCGTGTAAAATTGTAACTGGACTCCAACAAATTGTTGAACTTTATGAAAATGATAATGGGATACATTTTGGATTCTTGCAACCGATGTCAGGTATTTCGACAACAGAAGATAAACTCACCCAAGGCTCTATTGATAGAAAATTGGGAGAAGGAAAAACAGCCGAAGTGCTAAGAAATATTTGTTTTGAAATATTGAATCCTGAAACAGTTTCTAAACATAATATAAGTTCAGAAGAAAATTGGGAAAAATTATGTAATGTAATTCAGCTAATGTTTGGAGCAAGTTTACAGAAGCCAGAATTGATAAAAGCTACAGGATTAATAAGTTTAGAGTATATCGAAAATAATATAAAATATGATATATCTTCTGGAGGTAGGGGTTTTCAACAAACCTTACTGCTATTTTCTTACATGTTTGCTAATCCAAACACAATATTATTGCTTGACGAACCGGATGCTCACTTAGAAGTTATTCGGCAAAGAGAGGCATTTCAAAGAATCAATGAAATTGCAAGTGAAACAAGTTCCCAAATATTAGTTGCATCACACTCTGAAATTGTATTAGATGAAGCAGCTGAAGCATCAAAAGTAATTGCATTGATTGAGAATCAAACTTTTGAGCTTAATACTTCGACAAATAGTCAATCAATTCGATATATTAAAAAAGCTTTAACTGAGATTGGTTGGGAAAAGTATTATTTAGCTAAATCAAAAGGGCATGTTCTTTATCTCGAAGGCTCAACAGATTTGCAAATGCTACTTTCGTTTGCTAATAAAATGAAGCATAAAGTTGAGCCTTTCTTAAGATTTGCAAATGTAAATTACACATC
Source organism: Weeksellaceae bacterium (assembly GCA_028698395.1). The sequence goes on along the minus strand of JAQVDG010000123.1, from coordinate 1,676 downwards.
CGATAACGTTCCTAATACTGCTGTTGCTAATTTTGTTGCATTAAAGGAAATCTTCCCAGAACTTAAAGGACTTGCTGTTTTTGATAAAATAGAAAAAAATGTAAATGAAATTAGGCCACTTAAAGTAGTTTGTTGGCAAAGAAGAGAACTTGAGAATTATTTTGCACGTCCCTATTTGCTTGTCAAATTTGCTAAATTACTGCATTTCAAATATGATAAATTTTCTTCCTCTCAACTTGAACAGGCAATGAACGAAGCTATTGAGGATTATACATTGCGAGCATACCTAAATGATTTGAATCATATTTGGTGGAATACTGCTAAATTATCTGATGATTGGCTTGATATTATTTTCCCCGAGTTCTATAAACAATTGAACTTGCCTTTAGGGTTTTACAAAAGGGATTATTATCAATTGATAGGATTAATGGATGTTAAAGACATGTCTAGTGAAATAGTTGAAAAACTTGATTTGATCTATGAAGTGCTAAAATAATGCATTATCAAAATGAGTTAGAATTTGAATTATTGTGAAGTAAGAATGATTTTTAGGTAAACAGAAATCATTAGCATCAAATTTCAATTTTGCCAAAATGTTTTTCCTATATTTGCAAAAACAAAATTTGTGGAAAGTCTGCGCGACATAGAACAATTTCCGGAGTACGATAATCTCGAGTTTATTGCTTCGCAGGTTGTTGAGGGTTTTATTACAGGCCTTCACAAGAGTCCTTTTCACGGATTTTCGGTTGAGTTTGCCGAGCATCGTTTATATAATAAGGGCGAAAGCACAAAGCATATAGATTGGAAACTGTATGCTCGCACCGAAAAGCTTTTTGTAAAACGCTACGAAGAGGAAACCAACCTGCGTGGACAGATTTTTCTGGATATTTCGTCGTCAATGCTTTTTCCATACGACAACAAAGCTGTGAATAAGCTTCGGTTTTCTATTTACGCCGCTGCAGCATTGATGTATCTTTTGCGCCGTCAGCGCGATGCCGTGGGCTTATCATCTTTCGACGACGACATAAGATTTCATGTAAATGCACGATCTTCTCAAGTTCATTTGCAACTGCTTTATAACGAGCTGCGTAAATATCTCGATCCCAAAAACATTGGACTGCAGAAAAAAACCAATACCGCAGATATTTTACACAATTTATCTGAGATTATTCATAAACGTTCATTAGTAGTTATCTTCAGTGATATGTTTACCGGACGCGATGAGGATAGCGAAAAGTTATTTTCGGCTCTTCAGCATCTTATATACAACAAACATGAGGTAATCATTTTTCATGTTACCGACAAAAAAATGGAGCAGGAGTTTGGTTTTACCAATCGTCCATACAAGTTTGTGGATTTGGAATCGGGACAAATTTTAAAGCTTAATCCTAACGAAATTCGCGAAACATACATCGAGCGCACCGAAAAACTTGTTAAAGAACTCACAACCCGTTGCGGTCAGTACGGAATTGATCTGGTTGAAGCCGATATAAACAAAGGTTTTAGCGAAGTCCTTAAGCCATATCTAATTAAAAGGGCAAAGTATTTTTAAATCAGTATCAACCGACAAAAAATAAAATTTAGTTCAATATAAATTGTAACTATCAGATATTCAGACGCTTACGGTATTTGTTTTATGATTTTTAAAAACCTACCCCTTGTCAAAACAGGGACAG
>JAQVDG010000122.1 GCA_028698395.1 Weeksellaceae bacterium | reverse complement strand
ACATATCATTCGGAGTCATTTTCATTCGGCTGGCAACTTGTTCTTTATAATCCCAAGAACGCCACAAAATTGCCGAACAGTTTTCAGGTGAAATCACAGAATACCAAGTATTTTCCATCATAAAAACGTGATTTCCAACACCAATTCCCAAAGCTCCTCCACTTGCTCCTTCTCCAATCACAATGCAAATCACCGGAACGGTTAATTTCATCATTTCATAAATATTCCGAGCAATGGCCTCTCCTTGTCCTCTTTCTTCTGCTTCTAAACCGGGATAAGCACCGGGTGTATCCATAAAAGTTACAATTGGCATATTGAATTTTTCAGCCAACTTCATTAAGCGCAAAGCTTTTCTATATCCTTCCGGATTAGGCATTCCAAATCTTCTGTATTGTCGTTCTTTGGTGTTTTTTCCTTTTTGTTGTCCCACGAACATAAACGGAATATCGTCTATTTTTCCCATTCCGCCTATCATAGCTTTATCATCGCCAAAATTCCGGTCGCCATGTAATTCAATAAAAGTATGATTGGTGATTTCGTCTAAATAATCCAAAGAATAAGGACGAGAAGGATGGCGTGAGAGTTGAACTTTTTGCCAAGGTGTTAAATTTGAATAAATTTTCTTCTTAGATTCTTCAATGGCGACTTCAATCTGCTTACAAGCTTGTCTCACATCTACTCCATTTTCTTCTCCAACCGCTTTACAACTCTGCAATTGCTCTTGAAGCTCTTTTATTGGTTGTTCAAACTCTAAATATTCCATAACTCTGTTTTTCTAAGCAATGAGCAAATATACTAAAGAATCTGATAATTTTTTTTTACTAATCAAATTTAAACCGATTCCAAGTCTTCTGTAAGCTCAACTATTCGTTAATTAATTTGTCTAATAATTGATGAATTTCTTTTTGATTCCAATCCTTTGATTTGGTTTCTTTTAGTACAACCTCTCCTTTTTTATTGATGATAAAAGTCGTTGGAAATGAATTGGGAATCAATGATTTCGGAAGTGGACTATTGGCTTCATAAACCGGCATGGAATAGTTATTTTCTTCTAAAAAAGGAACAAATTTCTCTGGACGATCCTGCATAGTCAACAAAACAAATTCCACATCATCTCGTTTGGATTCATACAAACTCTGAATGGACGGCATTTCTGCCACACAAGGTGGACACCAACTCCCCCAAATGTTTAAAAACACAACTTTTCCTCGAAAATCTGCCAAATTTGCATCAGTCGTTCCATTATAACCAATCAATTCAATTTTTAAATTTTCATCATTTAAATTAAAGCTCCAATCCGGAAGTTCTTTGCTCTGTCCAAGCAAGGTTGCTTCATTGATTTTACGAATGAAAACATCACTTAAAGGAGTAAAAAACAATAATGCCAAAAGCACTAAAGCTACACCGCTGATGATATATCCACTGTTTTTTTTCATTTTATTTCTTCATTTTTTCAACTAATTCATCAAAAATAGCATTTCCTTTATCTTTTGCGTACCATAATTGCAAATCTTTATGGAATTCATCTTTGGAATAATTTTCATCTGCTCTGAATTTTTCTAATAATTTCATTCCATAAGAAGGTCGCGGACCGAATTTAAAAATTTCTTCTCCATTTTCATTTACTCCAATAAAAATGGGAATTGAACGTCCTCCGTCGGTTAAATAGGCATCAATCAATTCTAAATTCTGGTCGCGTAAAACAATTTTTAATTCAATTCCGGCTTCTTTGGCAATTACATTGACAACCGGTAAAATCTGAGCAGCATCACCGCACCAGCCTTCACTAATTACTAAAATTTTAAAATTAGTTTGTAAAGACTGTAACGATTGTTTTTGTTCGTCGGACAATGTAAAAGTTCGGTTCAAACGGTCAATTCGTTTCAAATTAAGTGAATAATATTCAATCATTTCGTTCTCCTTGTCCAATTTTTCCAAATCAAAAAGTTGGTCTTCAATTTTTCTTAAGTAATCGGTATAAGTATAACCGTTTTCTACATAATTTGTTAAGTTCATTTGTGTGTATTTTATTATTATTTAATTCTGTTAATAAACCCATTTTAATCTTGGTGATTCTTGTGGAACTACAATTCGTTGTGCGATTCTGTCCAAACGTTCCGGCAATTTCATGATGAAATCCCGGGCTTTTTGTGCTTCATCAGTCAATCCTGTGATTTTATCAACATTCCACATTTTAATCAATTTCCGAATGATGTCCACATAATCTAATGAGGTATAAATTCCTAAACGTTGAGCCGAATCAGAAAAAATCTCAAAAGCTCTTCCCATGGGTTCGCCGGATTCTCGTAAAAAATGAGCCGGCATTACGATTTTTAATTTCAACATATATTGAAATGCCAGCATCATTTCGCTTGGGTCAATTTCAAAGATTCGTTTTACAAATTCAGCATACGCTACATGATGCCGCATTTCATCTCCGGCAATGATTTTACACATTTTAGCTAAATTTTTCACACTGTGCTTTTTAGCGATTTCCGATACTCGATTATGCGAAATATAAGTTGCTAATTCCTGAAAACTTGTATAAACAAAATTTTTATAAGGGTCATGACTTGTTCCGATGTCAAATCCATCCGAAATTAAATAATGAGTTGAAATCTCGACTTCCCGCATATTAATTTTACCGGATAAATAAAGGAATTTATTCAGAACATCTCCGTGTCTATTTTCTTCGGCCGTCCAAGCTCTGAACCATTTTGACCATCCATTTTTTCCTTCTTGGTCGATTCCTTCAATCTCCATAATCCAAGATTCATACGTTGGCAAAGCTTCTTCTGTAATGGTATCTCCAATCAATGTAATCCAGAAATCATACGGTAATTCTTTTGATAATTCACGCAATTCGGTCAATTCATCAAAAAATTTATCCGAATGAGAATCAGGTAAAAAATCAGTGGGTTGCCAGATTTTTTCAGGGCTGATGAGAAATTTTTCCATATAAGCATCAATGTCCTTATCCAGAAAATTCATTACTTCTAATCGTATGTTTTCTTTTTTTGTCATTTTTTAATCTTTTAGCCCGGATTGGACAACTTCTTTAATTTTTATCATCAAATCTTCAAAATCATACGCTTTCGGTGAAATAGGTTCATGAACTTCCAGTGTAAATTTTGCTCCTAAAGATAAGGGAAAAGCTCCGTTTTTTGCAATTTTCCATGAATTATTTATTGTAATCGGTACAATCAAAGCCGAAGGTGAATACTTTAGCAATATTCTGATTCCATTATCTTTAAACGTTTTTAATTTCCCGTCTCGGCTGCGTGTTCCTTCCGGAAAAATAATGGCAGAACGCTTATATTTTTCAATGTATTCACTCAATTTTTTTATCTCAGAAAGGGATTGGCGACTGTCTTTCCGGTCAATCAAAACCGAACCTCCTTTTTTTAAATTATAGGAAACACTCGGAATGTTTTTTCCTAATTCAATTTTACTGATAAATTTTGGATGAAAACTTTCTAAATACCATTCTAAAGGCGAAACATCGAACATACTTTGGTGGTTACTCACAAAAATTAAAGGAACATCTTTTGGTAATTTTTCTCTTCCCGAAAAAGAATAAGTTGTACCTAAAACCCGTGTATTTTGAATCAAAATCCAGTCTAAGAATTTTACGGAATTATGATGTGCTTGATAACCGCTCAAATTGTACGTTAACCATTGTACAAGGTGCATAATGCCAAGTGCTAAGCCGTAAATAGTGTAAAAAATTACGGTTAAAGGAATTGCTATTAATTTCATTTCTTTTTTATTTATTTCGGCTTAATTCAGCTGTAAAATTAGTTGAATTCTTGTTTTAATCGTTCAATTTTAGCTTTTAACTGTTCTTGTTTTTCTTCATAATCTGAAATTTCATTCAAAGTAGTTTTCACCGAAAAATAAAACTTGATTTTCGGTTCTGTTCCGGACGGGCGAGCTGCAATTTTACTTCCGTCTTCGGTATAAAAAATCAAAACATTGGATTTAGGAATTGGAATTTCTTTTTCAGCTCCATTTTCTAAATTTTTTGAAATTGAAGTTTGATAATCATCCAAACGGACAACTTTTGAACCATCAAATGTTTGAGGTGGATTTTGACGAAATTCAGCCATCATTTGACGAATTTGCTCTGCTCCTTCTTTTCCGGTTCGAACGACTGAAACCAAATCTTCCAAATAAAAGGAAGTTTGAGTATAAATTCTTATTAATTCTTTGAAAAAACTACTTCCGTTTGCTTTAGCATTAGCTGCAATTTCACAGGCCAATAAAGTAGAAGTTACCGAATCTTTGTCGCGAACAAAATCGCCTACCATAAATCCAAAACTTTCTTCTCCTCCTCCCACAAATCGTTGTTTTCCTTCTGCCTCCCGAATCATTTTGGCAATCCATTTGAATCCGGTTAAACCAATTTTACATTCTATGTTATAATTTTTTGCAAGATCAAAGAAAATATCGGAAGTAACGATGGTAGAACCGATAAACTCTGTTCCGTCCATTCCGTCATTTTGTGTTTGCTCTAATAAATAATCAATAAAAACCGTATTGGTCTGATTTCCATTAAGTAATTTCATTTTTCCATCAAAATCACGAACGGCGATTCCCAATCGGTCAGCATCCGGATCGGTTCCGATTACAATATCTGCATTTATCTTTTCAGCTAAATCCAATGCCATTTTCAAAGCTTCCGGTTCTTCCGGATTTGGTGATTTTACCGTTGGAAAAACTCCACTTGGCTCTGCTTGTTCTTCTACAATATGAACTTGTGTAAATCCTGCTCTTTTCAAAGCTACCGGCGTAATGGCAATCGATGTTCCGTGAATAGAAGTAAAAACAATTTTTAGCTCTTCTTTTCCTTTATCTGTAAATCCAATTTGTGAAATTGAAGCTTCAATAAAAGCTTCATCGATTTCTTTTCCAATGATTTGAAGTAAATTATCATTTCCTTCAAATCGAATTTCAGATGGATGAATTCGATTCACTTCGGCAATAATAGCCTCATCCTGAGGTGGAACCACTTGTGCGCCATCATTCCAGTACAATTTATAACCGTTGTATTCCGGTGGATTGTGCGAAGCTGTTAAAACAATTCCGGCATCACAATTCAAATGACGAACAGCGAAAGATAATTCCGGTGTAGGTCGAAATCCATCAAATAAATGAACTTTTATTCCATTAGAAGTCAGAATATTAGCCACGATTCGAGCGAATTTATCCGAATTATTCCGAACATCGTGCGCAATGGCAACTGATTTTTGTTTCTCGGGAAATTCCCGATTCATATAATTAACCAAACCTTGAGTTGCCGCTCCTAAAGTATATTTATTAATTCGGTTGGTTCCAACCCCCATAATCCCGCGCATTCCGCCCGTTCCAAATTCTAAATCTTTGTAAAAAGCATCTTCTGCCAATTCCGGGTTTTTATCGACTAAATTTCGGACTTCTTTGCGGGTTTCTTCGTCATAAGGTGGATTTAACCACTGATTTATTTTATCTTGTATTGTCGTATTCATTGTAATTATTTTGAGTTGATAGTTGTTAAATTTTCTTCTGAAATATCTTTCATCGGATGTCTTCTATTTTGGATTGACACGAAATCAAACTAAAAATTCCGATTAAAAATAAACATTTTTTTTTCATAGTTCGTTTTTGTCATTACGATTGATAAATTCTCGAATTTCAAATTCGGTTTTATTTTTTTGTGAACGGATGAATATTTCTCCCAAAAACCCGGCTAAAAACAATTGAGTTCCTAAAATCATGGCAACCAACGAAATATAAAAAATCGGATTATCGGTAATTAATCGGGCATTCGTTGCGAGAATATAAACTTTAAATAATTTATCCAATCCTAAATAAATAGCTGAAAACAAACCGATTACAAACATTAAAGTTCCAATAGCTCCAAAAAAGTGCATGGGTTTACTTCCAAATCGGGAAATGAAGGAAAGTGTAATTAAATCTAAAAATCCATTAATAAAACGACGGCTTCCGAATTTAGATTTTCCGTGTTTCCGGGCTTGATGTTTAACTTTTTTCTCTAAAATAACTTCAAAACCTTTATTTTTTGCCAAAACCGGAATATAGCGGTGCATATCGCCATACAATTCTAATTCTTTTACCACTTCGCTCCGATACGCTTCTAATCCACAATTAAAATCATGTAAAGAAAGTCCTGAAACCTTTCGGGCAACAGAATTAAATAATTTAGACGGTAGATTTTTGCTTAATTTCGGGTCTTGTCGGTTCTGTTTCCATCCAGAAACAATATCGGCTTTTTCTTTTTTCAACATTTGATACAATTCCGGAATTTCTTCAGGAAAATCTTGTAAATCTGCATCCATCGTAATCACAACATCGCCTTTTGTTTCTTTAAATGCAGCCATTAAAGCTTGTGATTTTCCATAATTTTTACGAAAACGAATTCCTTTGATTTCCCGATTAATTTCGGCTAAAAATTCTATGATTTTCCTAGACTTATCGGTACTTCCGTCATCAATAAAAATCACTTCAAAATTAAAATGATGTT
>JAQVDG010000121.1 GCA_028698395.1 Weeksellaceae bacterium | reverse complement strand
ATGCTTTCGCTTTATAAGAAAATTGCCCCACATCTTAACGAACCGCTGTATACGAGACCCGTACGTACAGTGGTGTGAGAGGCGCACCCCGTCAGCTAAAACTGGCGGGGCCGTCTACTCGATTATAAGCTGTGGTATTCGTTCGTTTATTTGTCAGGTTTAGTGTGTCGGCAGATTTAATTTTTGCGAAGCGAGGGAAAGATTTTTTTGTTTTTCTCTGCGTTGGAAAAGCAAGCTCTTTTGCAAACTTTGGTCTGTGTGTCGGCTTGTGCGGTTTGCAAATGTGCTTGATTTAGCGTTGGCTTGTGTTTATTCGTTTTTGCAGCTCTGAAATTCGGGTTATTAGTTCATCAAAAGCCAAGAAGTTTCCATAAAACATATTTCGGCTCATTGCTTGATAGTCTTCTTTCCATTGTTCAATAATGCTGTTGGGCGGAATGATGCTGATTTTGTCAGGTGTATGATTTGCATAATCAATACCTCTGATTGCATTAAATTTTATACGATGTGCAACGATGTTGTTGTAAAGCATTGTGTTGTTCAATGCTTCAACTCCATGTTCGGTGTCCATTAACTTTTCCAAATCGTAAAGGTGTCTTGTCAAACGGTTGGTACGGATTTTTTCAGGTACTTGCGAAAATTCTTCGTGCAATAAAAACACCTTTTCCAAGAATGTCCGTTGTGGTAATACAGTAGCGATGTTAAACGGCTTATCTGCAAAATTTAAGTCGGGAAATAACGAACTGAAAATTGAATTGATTTCCCTTTTTTCAGTTGGTTCGGTCAATGAACGAGAACCGACTTCAATCAATACTTTTTGTGGTAAATATCTTTCTGTATCTAAAACAGATTGGTAGTGAATTTCTATTGTTTGTGGATCTTTGTCTGTGTCTTTTACTTCTTGTGCAATGATTGAACATTGATTTAAAGCATTCCATTCGGCAAACACTTTTTTCAAATCTTCAACGAAAACCGTAGAGATAAATTCGCAGGATTTTGTTCTCAACTTTCGGATTTGTGTTTTGCTGATGTCACCCTCAAAACCTAAATATTTTCTGTCCAATGCCAAATCAATATCTTCCGAAAATCGTTCAATCAAATTCCACGCTTTGCTCAAAGAAGTTCCGCCTTTGAAAATTATGTGTTCGCTGTATGGTAAAGAAAAACAAGCGTTCAAAGCCAACGTAACCCACCAATCTTTTTCAATGGCAACAACTGGCAAACCTGTAAATTCGGTTGCTTGATTGAGAATATCAATTCTTCTTTCTAACGGTAATTTGAGCCAAGTTGAGTTCATTTTAAGGATTGTTTTAAAATTTTGTTTATCCAAGCAGGTGCAAGTTTCGCATCGTGTAAAATGTTTTCTTCGGTTTCTTTTCTCAATACAGAATTTAGTTGTTGCAAGATTTCTTCATCAACATTTTTTTGTCCGATTTCCTTTAATGCTTGAATTGCCAACGTACTAATTTCGCCTATTGTCATTAGGTTCTTCGGACTTGTTTTTCTGAACGAGATTGTCCGCTTTCCGATTTTGATACTTCGTGTTGCTCCGTCTGTAAGATAAACTATTTTCATCGGCACTTGTGTAGAAAGTCCTAAACGGTTGAGGGCATAAGCACCTGTCGGGATAATCCGTGCTTTATCTCGTCTTGCAATTGCTTTGGCAATTTCTTCGGTAGAAGGGTAGAGTGTACCTAATTCTTTATCGGTCTTTGGGTAGAGATAGATTCCGTGAGCCAAACGAATGAGTAAACCTTTTTCGTTGGTTAGTCTATAAAGTGCTTTCTTTATGCTATCTGGACTGCCCAAATCCAAAAAGTCATCCACGAAAAGAATACTTCCTTTCGGTGTGTTTTGCAGTATTTCTGCGACTTTTGCTTCTATTTTGGGTCTTTTTGTATTCATATTTCGTCCCAAATTTAGTAAATATTTGGGACGAAACAAGTGTTTTATAAGAATTGTTTTGGAGAGAGTTATTATTTCAATATCTGTGGTGTTTCAAGTTTCATTAAATAAAGTTCTGGAACTTCATTTATATTGAATACTCTTGCTAAGTAGTAAGAGTCATTTTGATTGGTCTCGTGAACAAATTTCCATTCTTTTGTGCTGATAGGTAATGCTATTTGGTCTGCTTTCCCAATATCTGTTGTAGTTGTCTTTACCTGAACAAACATTTTACTTTCACTTGAAACATTTATTATAAGGTCGTATTTGTTTCCTTTATCATCAATAAAATGAGTTTCATTTTCAAAGTCCGTAATGACATTCCCTGTTTCTCTTGAAGATTTGTTTTCCCAAACAACATCAAAACCTTTCTTTATCATTTCTTTGAAAACAAATGCCTCGCCTTTCCAACCATTTTCAAAATTTATTCTTATTTGCTCATCATTCGGGTCATATTCTAAATTCGGATTCCAACCTTTACTTAGTTCTTCCAATTCTAAAAGTCGCTCTATTTTTTCGTTGGTTAATTCAGGGTGATTTTGAAGAATAGATAAAGCCGTTTCAATATTCAGATTTTTACTTAATTCGGCTAATTGCGTAATTTTATTGAGGTCTGCTCCCGATTCTGCAATATCCGCAAGTTTTTTATAATCTTGATTTGATTGTAAAATTCTAAAAATGTCTTGTTGTGCATTGTCGCCTTCAATGGTTTGCAATACTAAAAGTGCTTTATTACTTTCAAGCCAAGTAAAATATTGTGTTGCCTTAGTTTGGTTGGCTTTGCACCAACTTACCATTTGCAAAATAATAGTTTTGATTTCGGGATTTGTTGTGTCATTGTGTTTTTCTTTCAAGGCGTTATCAATCTTTCTCGCAACTTCTTCAAATGTTACTTTGCTTTCAGGGTAAACACCAATGCCGTCAATCAATAAACGATTTCTGATTTCGTCTTGGGGATAAAGTTTGGAATAAATATCTTTTAACTGAGGCTCAATATTGTCAAGGTCTTGGGATAATGTGCTTTTTAAAGCAAATGTTTTGTTCTGATTTGGGAATACTCCGAAATGATTTAAAAATTCGTTTAGGTCTGAATTGTCGTTGATTTCAAAAAGCAAATTATTCAACCAACTAATGGTTTGTTCATCATCTTCTTGATTTAGTCGTTCTTTAAGCTTCTCTGTAGAACCTAATAAACTAATCTGTAACAGAGCGTATTTTGTCAAACATTTTAAAGCCGAAGTAAAATCAAAATTTTTGCTTTCAGGAATTAGGTCATTTGACAAATTTATTTCAGAGTAAAATCCGTTTAAATGATTCAAAACTTTTCTTCGTTTGTCATTTGTGTTTGAGACAGAAAAAATACAACACAAAGATATAAGTGAGCTAAAAATATCCTCTGTGATTTCGTGCTGTCCTGTTTTGGGGTTTATTTTTTGTGTCAACACTCCAATTTTAGAGTTGAGTTCTTTTGACACATCTTCAACGGAAATTTCTTTTGCTATTTCAGAACAAATAACACGTTTGTCTGATAATTTACTTCTATATGAAAATCCAAATGTTATTGCAATCTCTTTAATTTCGTCAGGAATATCTAAATCTCTACTAAGTTCAGACGGATAACAAAGTATTCCACTTTGATTTGGAATTATTTTGTTTGTAAAAAGGTCGTTTCTTTTATTTGACAAAATAAAGTCATATAAAGAATTGAGCCATTGTATAGCTTCTACGGTTGCCTCAAATTCAGGGAAGTTTTGAAGCTCTCGTTTTTTTTGAATGTAATCAACTAAATCATCAATACCAAAGAGCAATCCTTCTCCCCACGTTTTTGTATCTCCGCTTATTATAGTTAGCCATTTTTCGTAATGGTTATCATCAGGAATGATGTTGCCAAAAATTTCTTTACAGATTGAATAAAAAACTTTGTTCTTGCCATCAATTTTTGAAAAATCAGGAAACCTACATTCAGATATTTTCTTTAATCCGTCAAATGTTTGAACTAACGGAAGATTAACCAAATTGGAACGAAAAGGAATTTGTATTTCTTCTTTCAGCCATTGTTTAACATCATCGTGAATAATTGCCTTATTTTTCAATAATGCGGATTCACACAAATAATATAAGTTTTCAATTTGAGTTACAGAACCTGCTAACTGATTGATGATTTCCGCAAATGATTGGTAAATTTCTTTTAGGACAGTTCTATTTAATTCCTGTTCGATTTTCGGAGCATCTTCTTCAACGTGCAGTTCTAAACCATTGCGTGGTTCAGTCGGTTGAATTTTTTTTGAATTAAAAATAAAATTTGCTCCCCATTCTTCAGTTCCAACTAATGGAAAATCTTTGAAAATTCTTGGTGTAGAGTCATCGGGAATTAAAATCTCATATCCGCTTTGCATTTTTGAAACAGGAATTGCTATTTCAAAATCGCTGTTTTTCTTGTAACACAACAAATGTTCTAAAGAAACAGAATTGTTGTTTTCTGTCTTGGTAGTTACTTCTGTAATGTTTTCTGAAATATTATTTTGACTTTCACGACTAATTTTATATTGCTCATTTTTGATTTTATCAATGATTTCAAATTGTTTAATCTTGCTATTGAAAAGCAATGCGTAATGTGCCGTTCTCTTTAAATCCTCAATTCCTTGTAGAGCATATTTTATTGAACTTTCTGAAAGAGGATATTTAAAACAAGTATCAAATGAGCTTTCGGTTCGGTGTAATTCAGATATAGATTTTGGCTCAAATAAACTGTCGTCAGGTAATTTGTATAACTGCTGGATTTGTTCTTCAACTTTATTTAAAAGTGCTTCTTGGGTATCGGCATCTCTGTTCAGTTCAAATTCAAATCTTTTGTATTGATTATCGTATGTTACTATTCCCGAAACATTGATAATTCGGCTCAACATATGTGTTGTAATAAAACCTGTCCCGAATTTCCCTGTTGTTTCTTCATCTGCAACGTCAGATGATTTGGTAGAAACTTGCTGAATAATACCTACAAGATTTTCAATAGTGAAAGGATTACCATTATGAGAAAATTCTAAACTATTTTCATTAATCATAACTCTAATGCTTACACCTTCAAAATTTTCAGGTGTAGGGGTGTCTTTTGCATTTTGAATAAGTTCCCAAATCCAACGCCTTCTTTCACTTGGGTCTGTGTTGTAAACTTTTTTTATCCCTTGAAATAAATCGTCAGAAATTCTTTTTAGAAAACCTCTATTGGATATTGCTATTAGTTGGCTTTGTAATGTCATACTTTTAGATAAAGATTTTGTTCAAGATATTATCTCTGATAATCACTTAAAATCTGTTCGTTATAAAGTTACTGTTTTATTGTAATCTATTATCTGATTTTAATTAAGACAACGTAATCAGATAAGATTTTGATTTTTTCTGTCAATGTTTTTGAAGCAATTGTTTTATCGTTCGGTAATTTGACTGAAATAGGTAAAACGTCTGTAAGATTTTTCAAATACGAAGTTTTGATAGCATAATTGACATTTTCTGAATTGAAATAATCACGATTTAATCCTGCCGAAGTAATACCTACTAAATTTCCGTCATAATCGAATAAAGCACCACCACTATTTCCTGATTGTATAGGAACAGAAATCTGATACATTGTAATATCTCCTTGTATTCCTGTTTTTGAACTAATTTTACCGTCAGTAAATTTTATTTCACTTCCCATTACATCAGCCATTGGATAACCCAAAGCAAAAATATTTGTTCCTACATCACTCAAATTTGTTTGAAAATTGTAAGGAATATTTGCAAATGGGTTAAATGAATTATCTGTAATTTTTAGAATAGCCAAGTCATTTTGTCTATCACTTTGAATTACTTCCGCATTAAATGACTGTTGTTGTCCGTTTCGTATAAAATTAATTTCAATCTGATTTGCGTCTTTTATAACGTGATAGTTCGTTGCTATGTAACCTCTTTGGTCTATGAAAAAGCCTGAACCATTTCCTTTCCATTCTGAATTTCTGTCAGAAGAGGAATTTAGATTGCTCTCAATGTTCATAACTGACAAATTATCCACTGCAATTTTTATTTTGGGACCAACATAAAAACCGATATGGTTTCCGTAAAAATCTTGAAAGGGGGTTGTACCTACAGGTTCATCATTTATTATGAAAATTAAATCTTTTCCAATTTTAGCAATACCCAGTTTATTAGTAGCGTTTCCATAGTTTATTTCATTACTTGTTTGCCAATTTATTAATCGAAACCAATTCCCATCAAAAATACTGAACACAGAATAATATTTGTTTTGCGTATTTATTACAAATGCAAAACAATGTTTAGGGTCTGCTGTTCCCCACATTAATCCGTGATTATCATTGTTATTATATGATTTCAATTTACTAATGTTTGCTTCAATAAGAAAATTGTTCTTTGAATCAAAATCAATAGATTGTGAAAACCAATGCCAACGATTTGTTGTGAAATTTTCCATTAAATATTTACCAAGTTTGATTTCAGCTTTTTCGGTTTTATCGTGAACAACTTGCCAATTATTGTCGTTATTTTCAAACTCTTCACTAAAGATAACTTTCCTTTGTCCGAAAGACATTATACAGTTCAATAGAACTACTGCTAATAGAAG
>JAQVDG010000120.1 GCA_028698395.1 Weeksellaceae bacterium | reverse complement strand
TTTAGTTCGTTCACCACCATCAAAAACGGAATAAAATTCATTTTCCAGTTCATCGTTTCTGTTTGAATTTTGGCTATTATACGTTGCTACTGCATTTAAAGATGAACCATTTTCAAAATCGAAGCCTATCATTAGAGCATCATGAGTTTTTCCTTTTATTCCCCAATCACTTTTCCAGATTACACGTCCATTTCCATAACCAATGGCTTGACGACCGGCTTTTAAGTAAAAGGACGGAGAAAAATTATACTTTGCCCAAGCTTCATAAAAAGAAACAGTTTCACTTGAATTTGAACTGGAAGTATTTCCCCAAGTTCGGGCATCTTGAGCAGCGATTCTTATTTCAAGTTGATTCAGGTAAAAATTCATTCCTATTCGGGCTCTTGAAGCTACATCTGTTTTTAGATTTTTATTTTCCGGAATCAAGGTAGAATACCCGTTGTCGCCCTCAGCCCGTGTTTTAAAATTTAAATCCATAGTCAGACTGTCGAGTTGTGCATTTGTATAAATTGATGAAAAAACCAATAGAAATACGAAATATAACTTATTCATAAAGTGAAATTTTGTCAAAAATACTTTCTTTTTAAAAATCGAACAATGACATTGGTTTGCTACTGAATCATAAATTTTTGAAAGAATAAAAAAAATAGGGTTAACCCCTATATGCGACCTGTAAATCCTAATGACTTTTGCAGTGGAAATAATTCCAAATCAAAAAATAAAATAAAAAATAAGTATTAAACAAAAAATCAAAAAAATGAAAAAACTATTATTTACTTTGACAATTATTTTGAGTGCAACAGCATTTTCTCAAAATATTGGAGACATGGCAAAAGAGGAAGGAACTGAAATGGCTCAAGGTTTGGTTAAGGATGGAGCTAAAGAAGTAGTAAAAGGCTTAGCAAACGCAAGATTCGGGTTAAGAGCTTTTGGATTAATTAATTCTTCTTCTTTAGGAAGTTTCAGTGATGTAAAAGATTTGAAAAGTAGTGGATTTAGCGTAGGGATTGCTGGAACCATCTATTTTACCGATAATTTCTTTGTAGCACCGGAACTTCATTATAGCCACACCGGTGTTGGAGAGTTACAATTACCAATTTTATTGGGTTATAGCATTATTGAGGATAAATTAGACATTATTGCAGGTCCTAGTTTATTATATTCATTCTCTAAAGAATCCAAAAAAGATTTAGAAGGTCTTGCAACAGGAGCAGCATCAGGTGGTATTGATTACAAGGGACTTTTGTCAACTTTCCAAGTTGGATATACAGCAGGTTTACAATATCATCTTGGGAATTTTATGATTTCTGGACGTTATCAAGGTGGATTCTCCGGAAAAATCGTAGATTATGTTAGCCAAGGATCTGGTGTTGACTTCAAAGAGTCTGACGAAAAAAGAGTGAAAACAAGTTATGTTTCTTTAGGGGTTGGATATAACTTTTAAGATAAGAGAACAACTACATTATTATGAAAATTCCGGTATCTGTACAGTGAGAACCGGAATTTTTAAAGAATAGTTCTTTAAATTCATGATAGGGAAATGAAAAAACCAGCTATTTTTTAATAAGGAATTTCCCGTTTTGTCCGGAAAGGCCAATGAGAATTAATACTTTACTTACTTCAATTTCTCTATTGGCTTTTCTTCGGATTATTAAATAAACAATTCTTTTTAAGAACGTATAAAAATAAGTTTAATAAACTTTATGTTTGCGATAGAATAATTTTATACAAAAAAATGAAACACATTTCTTCAATCTGTTTAGTCTTTATTGTCTTAATTTCCACTTTTTCTTGCCATGATAAGGTAACTGAAAAAGAAGGAAAAGCAAATTTAGAAGAAAGTAAATACGAAAATTTACCGGAATATGAATGGCTAAGCAATAATTCCAATTTTCAAGATGAAAATTACCAGAAAAAATTCAGAAATTATTTTGAAGCAAGTTTAAAGGAAAATAGATTTGAAGATGCTGCTGCTTATTTGATGAGCTATGGAGAGGCTTCAAAATTCACTCAGCTATATGATAGTGTATATACGAGTACAGTTTTGGATTTTTATGAAAAAAATGAAGATAAAATCTCTGGGGAAGCCAAAACTAATTTGTGTTATTATTTAGGTATTCAATTTTTTAATTTAGGTAAATTAGATAAAAGCTCTTACTGGCATAAAAAAAGTTTAGAATTCAAGTCTGAATCTAATAGTCACAAACAAATACAAGGATTTGCAAGTTTTGCGATTGCTCAAAACTATTTAAGACAAAGGGATTTAGATGATACGGAGAAATATTTGGTTAAGGCTCTGAGAATTTTTGAAGAAGTCGGAGATTTACGAAATCAAGGAACAGTTTATCTTTTAATGCACAGTTTGTATGTTCGAAACAGAGCTTATGGCAAGGCAGAAGAAATTTTACAAAAAGCAATTGAAGTTTTCAAAAAAGAAGAAAACGAATTTTTAGCTTTTTCATCACGAATTAGTTATGTACACTTTCATATAGAGCAAGGAGATACCATAAAAACCATTGAAAAAATTGATAGTTTGGCAAAGTATGCAAAAATTTATACCACTCTGCCGGAATATCATATTGGTATGTTGAATCAATTTTTGACATTTAAATTCATTGCTCAGAATAATCAAGACAGTGCAACTTATTATTTAAATAAAGCAAAGGAAATCTCAGAGCGTTTAGGAAGCCAGGATTTAAATATGCGAACATTTTTTCAGGAAATTTTATATTCAAATAAATTTGGAACACCACTTGAAAATCCGGAAGAAGTAGAGCGTTTTTATGAAGAAATGGCACAGGATGAAGAGCCAAATCTTCAGTTTATGTACCAAATGGCATTTGCACTTTATGATTTTCATCAAAAAAATGGAAATTATAAAAAAGCGAATGAATACAGTATGTTTCTGATTGAAGATACAAATAAACAATCTGCAGACCGTTTGAAAAACCAGCTTTTTGAATTAGAACAAAAATTTGAAACAGAACGAAAAGAAAAAACAATTCTGATTCAGGATAAAAAATTAGCAGAACAAAACCGAATAATTATCTCATTGATTGTTGCTTCTGTATTTATTGTGTTGATTTTCATTATTTTATTCGTTTGGTTAAAAAATAAAAGCATTATAAAAGAAAAGAAATTAACCGAAAATTTCGCTTCACAATTATTACAAAAAACCGAGAATGAACGCAAAAGAATTGCTTCGGATTTGCATGATAGCGTGAGCAATGAATTGGTTAATCTTCGCCATGCCATTGAAAGTGGCAACAGCCGATTAAAAAATAAAATTGATTTTATTTTGGAAGAAGTCCGGAATATCAGCCGGAATATCAGCCCGACTTTATTTGATAAAATCGGCTTAAAATCAAGTGTAGAGCAATTAATTGAACGAGTTCAAAACCAACATAATTTCTTCATCAGTTCAGAAATTAACTATAAAGGTGGTTTGAATAACGACAAAGAATTGCAATTATACAGAATTATTCAGGAAGCCATCACCAATATTTTAAAACACGCTAATGCGGTAGCAGGAAAAGTTTCTATTTTGGAAGATGAAAAATCAGTTACTGTAGAAATTAAAGATAATGGAAAAGGCTTTGATGTAGCAAAAATGCTTGAAAAAGGAAATTGTTTTGGATTGTTAAATATCACGGAACGAGCTAAATATTTAAATGGAACCGTGAATTTTCATTCAGACTCAAAAGGAACTCTTATTAAAATTGTAATAGTAAAATGAAAACGTATGCATTTTATAATAGCAGATGATCATCCACTTTCTCTTTTGGGAACTCAGGTTCTTGTAGAAAGTTTAGGTTACGTGGTATTGGAAACCAATAAAAACGGTTTAGAAGCATGGAATTCCATCAAAAGGTTAAAACCGGATTTTGTGATTCTTGATATTTCTATGCCGGAAATAGATGGATTAGAAATCGCTGAAAAAATCAGAATTCACCAATTTCCGACTAAAATAATTTTATTGACTTCGCACAACGAAAAAAGTATTTTTAATAAAGCAAAAGAATTAAAAGTCAATGCTTATTTGTTAAAACAATATGCTTTGGATGAATTGAGTAATTGTATTAAACATTTGTTGACAAATGAAACTTACATCAGCCAGAAAATTAAATTTGATTTAAAAGAAGATTTAAATTACCAAAAAGGCGAAGTAATGAACCAATTGACTTTTTCAGAAAAGAAAGTTTTTGAGCTTATCATCGAACAGAAAACAACCAAAGAAATAGCCGAACTTTTATTTTTATCCGAAAAAACCATTGAAGCCCATCGCTCCGGAATTATTCGGAAATTAGGATTAGAACCCGGAAAAAACACTTTGTTGAAGTTTGCTACTCAATTTCAGTCGAATAATTAGAAAATCATGAAATAAACTACTGAATTTTCATCATTTTTTTCAATTGAAAAGCTTCTACGATTTCTTCCATCGGATAATCAAACCAATCTGTTTGTTTCTTGATTTTTAAGTCTTTATCCAATTCCAAATAAATCACAAAACGATTTCCATTCACCGGATTTCCATTATAGGTATAAGGCAAAGTCGTTCCTCGTGCCACAATGGTAGAGTCATTAGTCAGAATTTGAGATATTTCGATGGTTTTGTTGGTTTCAAACTTAAAATTGGAATTTTGCCAACCATAAAACTGGTCAAATAAAAATTTCGGATCATTAATTTCGGATTGAAAAGCAATGTTCTCATAAGTAAAATCTTCCGCATAAAAAGAAAGCATTTTTTGAGTTTCTTTTCGAGCCGAAAATGTTTCAAAATAACGTTCAGCAAGCTTCTGTGTTTGGCTTTCTTTTATAGGATTGCAGGAAATCAAAATCAATCCGGCAAACAATACAATCAATTTTTTCATTTCTTTGAAATTCGTTTTAAAAGTTGTTCAGGTTCTATATAAGTCAGGCTGTCAGTGAGTGCAACCCAAGTGTCATTATCTGAAATTCCATAAAATTTAATTTCAATTTTCCCTTTTTCCGGAATTAATTCAATGGTATTTCCATCGTCCACTTTTGCCCATTTGCCACTTATTTCTTTTCCATTTTCGGTCAAATTGAATTTTTCATCGTTAATGGTTAATTCTACTTTTTTATTTTTAATTGTACCTTCAAATTTTCCTTTGTATTGGATTTCTTCAATTGTATTAAGCGAAGTAGCTTCCAAATTAGTAATTTCTTCTTCTGATAAATCATCTTCGTGTTGATTATTTTTAGAACCACACGAAAAAAGTAAAAAAGCAGAGAGAAAAGGAATTATAATTTTTTTCATTATTTTTTAATTTAATTTTCTAAACGATAGAAATTGAGATTTATTTTTTCACAAAATTTTGAATATCTTCTTTTGATACCGGATTTCCACCTAAAATCAACATTCTTTCGACTACATTTCGTAATTCCCGAATATTTCCGGTCCAATCGTAATTTTTAAGAAGTTCAATTGCTTCTTTTGAAAATTCCTTGGACGGCATTCCTGAATTTTCAGCAATTTGTATTGAAAAATGATGAACCAAATGTGGAATATCTTCTTTTCTGTCGTTCAACCCCGGAACTTCAATTACAAACACAGCCAAACGATGATACAAGTCTTCCCGAAATTTTCCGTTTTGAATTTCCTGTCGTAAATCTTTATTGGTAGCTGCCAAAACCCGAACATCCACATTGATTTCTTTATCGGCTCCAACTCTTGAGATTTTTCCTTCTTGCAAAGCTCTCAAAACCTTTGCTTGAGCAGCTAAGCTCATATCACCGATTTCATCTAAGAAAATAGTTCCACTGTTTGCCAACTCAAATTTTCCTTCTTTGTCTTTGTGTGCACCGGTAAATGAACCTTTTACATGTCCAAATAATTCACTTTCAATTAATTCAGAAGGAATTGCAGCACAATTAACTTCAATCAAAGGCATTTTATTTCGTGAACTTTTTTCATGAATATGATGCGCTACCAATTCTTTTCCCGAACCATTAGGACCGGTAATTAAAACCCGGGCATCGGTATCGGCAACTTTGTCAATTAAATTTCGGATATTTTCAAGCGAATCCGATTGACCTACCATTTCGTATTTCTTATTGACTTTTCGTTTAAGTGCTTTATTCTCAGTAGTTAATTCTTTATTTCTTTTGATTAAAGTTGTTTTGTCCAAAGCATTTCGGACAGTACTTAAAAAGCGATTCAAATCAGGTGGTTTTGAAATATAATCAAAAGCTCCTTTTTTGATACAATCTACTGCGGTTTCAATATCACCATGACCCGAAATCATCAGAAATAATAAATCCGGATTGTAATCCAAAGCTTCTGTTAAAACCTGAATCCCATCTTTCTTCGGCATTTTAATATCACAAATGATTAAATCAAAATTGGTTTCAATTATTTTTTTCAGACCTTCTTCACCATTTTCGGCTATTTCTACTTCATAACTTTTATCTTCGTCTTGTAAAATGTTTTTAATGACATTGCGAATCGCAGATTCATCTTCTATAATAAGTATTTTGGACATAGTAATTTTTAAAATTCAGAAATATTTTGTGTAAATATACAAACTTACGATGGACTGTAATTAAGAGTTAATAACTGACTAAACTTTGAATTTCCTGACTAAAAGGAAGTAAACGTTCTTT
>JAQVDG010000119.1 GCA_028698395.1 Weeksellaceae bacterium | reverse complement strand
ATTTGGATTTAGGGAAGTTAGAAGTCGAAGATCAGATTAATGCAGCAAAAGAAATCGGAAAATTACCTTATGTAGATGCATCCCGCATCGGGATTTGGGGGTGGAGTTACGGCGGTTATATGTCGAGTAATTGTATTTTTAGAGCCGGCGATGTTTTCAAAATGGCAATTGCAGTAGCACCGGTGACAAATTGGCGTTATTATGATACGGTTTATACTGAACGATTTATGCGGACACCTCAGGAGAATCCGGAAGGCTATGATAAAAACTCACCCATTACGTATGCAGCGAATTTTGACGATAAAAACAATAAATTTTTACTAATCCACGGAACGGCAGATGATAATGTACATGTTCAAAATGCAATGGATTTGGCAGATGCCTTAATTATGGCAAACAAACAGTTTGATATGATGATTTATCCCGATAAAAATCATGGAATTTATGGCGGAGCAACACGACTTCAATTATATACCTTGATGACTAATTATATTCTAAATAATTTATAAAAACAAAAAACTAAATAAGAGTAATGGAAAAAGACGAGCAACTGATTGTGCACCTGAAAAAGCAAGGTGTTGATAATAAAATGGTAATGGGGCATCCGGCCGGATTATTGGTATTGTTTTTCACCGAAATGTGGGAACGATTCAGTTATTATGGTATGCGGGCCTTACTGACTTTATTTTTAGTAAGTACTTTAGCAGATGGTGGCTGGGAATGGACACGAGCAGAAGCAATGAATCTTTATGGATGGTACACCGGTTTTGTTTATTTAACTCCAATTTTAGGTGGAATTATAGCCGATAAATTAACCGGATACCGAAAAGCCATTTTAATCGGAGCTTTAATGATGACTTTGGGGCATGCTTCTATGGCATTGGAAACGGTTAATAATAATTTTTTCTTTATAGGATTAGGACTTTTGATTTTGGGTAATGGTATGTTTAAACCCAATATTTCTACTATGGTCGGACAACTTTATCCGGATAATTCCGCTAAAAAAGATGCAGGTTATACTATTTTTTATATGGGAATTAATGCCGGTGCATTCTTGGGAATGTTGCTTTGTGGGTATATTGGTGAAAAAATCGGATGGCATTATGGATTTGGTTTAGCAGGAATTTTTATGTTTTTTGGAATGTTACAATTTTATTTTGCCAGAACTTATTTTGGACGAATTGGATTAGACCCTAAAATGTTGACCGTTCAGGGTGAAGAAATAGATGAAATCGAGCAAATCGGAAGTGAGGAAATAGTTAAAAAAGATGAAGAAGAAGTTAGTCCAAAGGTTATTCGAGACCGATTGATAGTAATTGGTGTATTGATTTTCTTCAGTATCTTTTTCTGGTTGTCATTTGAACAGGCGGGAGGTTCCATGAATATTTTTGCATTGGATTATACCCAAAGAGTATTGGATGGAAATGCAGCGGTAGCTTTTAAATGGATAGATGCTGCCTTGACTTTATTTCCTTTAATTATAGTAAGTTTAGTTTTATTTGGATTGGCAAAACAGTTGATTAAACAATATCCGGCGACCATTATTGCTACCCTGATTAGTTTTATCATTATCTGGATTTTGGGAATTTGGAAAATCCAACGAGAATTTACAGCTTTAGAAACTGAAGTAGTAGCTTCTTGGTTTCAGATTTTAAATGCTTTCTTTATCATTACTTTAGCAGCAGTTTTTAGTAAAATTTGGGAAAAAGTATGGAATCCTTCCGGACCGGTAAAATTTGCAATGGGCTTATTTTTGTTAGGAGTAGGCTTTGTGGTGTTGGCCTATGGAAGTAAAGACATTCCGCAAGGAGCAGCAACCGCTTCGGTAAGTATGATTTGGTTGATTGCTGCTTATTTCTTTCACACTACGGGAGAACTTTGTTTATCGCCGGTAGGTTTGTCGTATGTGAGTAAACTTTCACCTAAAAAACTCATAGGATTAATATTCGGATTATGGTTTGCCTCATCGGCAATTGCCAACTTCATAGGTTCTCAATTGGGCGGATTAATTGACAAAATCAGTACGGAATATTCCATGTCACATTTCTTTGGACTTTTTGCGGCTTTGCCTTGGACTGCGGCACTTATTCTACTGTTATTAACTCCATTGTTGAAAAAAATGATGCATGGAATTCGGTAGATTATTCATTTAATAACCTAATTTAAAGTGAGTTATTTTTGGTAAAATTGAAATAAATTTATTGAAATGAGAAAGCTGTTAAAAAATAAAACCAATTGGTTTTAATGAATTTACTACTTTTGAAAATTGTAAGCCTTTATTGGCTTAAAGAATTTAGTACAAGAAATTTAAATTTAATTATAACATGAGCGACGAAATTTCAAAATTGGAAGATTTCGATAAATCTCCAAAAACGGGTCATCCGAAAGGACTTTACAGTCTATTTTTCACGGAAATGTGGGAACGATTTTCCTACTATGGAATGAGAGCTTTGCTCACTTTGTTCCTGACAGCACAATTAGTTACCGGTGGTTTTGGATTGGATAGAGCAGAATCATTAGCAGTTTATGGAATTTTCACTGCTTTGGTTTATTTAACACCCATTTTGGGAGGTTGGTTTTCAGACAATATACTTGGACAACGAAAATCGATTTTAATTGGAGGAATCACCATGGCGATTGGTCAGTTTATGCTGGCGGTAAGTTCGACTGAGGCGTTTATTCAAGGATTAGATGAAAGAAAATACTTTTTCTACCTTGGATTAGGTGTCTTAATTTTAGGTAATGGATTCTTCAAACCAAATATTTCCACAATTGTAGGGGATTTGTATGACAATGACGACCCAAGAAAAGACGGAGGATTTACGATTTTCTATATGGGAATTAATATTGGAGCATTTTTATCTCCTTTTGTAGCCGGGACCTTAGGAGAAAAAGTAGGTTGGCCATGGGGATTTGTAGCGGCAGGAGTAGGAATGTTATTGGGAGTACTTTGGTTTCATATCAAACGAGATACTTTAGAGGGATTAGGTTTACCACCCAAAGCCATTAAAGAAGGAAGAACCGATTTAAACAACAAAGACTGGATGGACGTTCTGTTTTATACAGTCGGGAATGTTGCCATTGTGTTTGGAGTTATGGCATTTTGGGGAGCAACCAGTGATTTGGTTCATACGATAGTTGTTTGGGTATTTGGAATTGCCGGAACCTTATTCATTGGAATGTCTATTTTCAAAGGGACTTCCGGTTCAACAGAATGGTCAAGAGTTGTTGTAATTTTGATTTTGGCATTTTTTAATATTGTCTTTTGGGCAGGATTTGAACAAGCGGGAGGAACTTTTAATCTTTTTGCAGAAGAAAATACAGACAGAATGTTGGGTAATTTTCAAATTCCAACTACTTGGTTTCAAAACGTAAACCCAATTGCAATTGTAACCTTAGCTCCTTTATTTTCGATACTTTGGATTAAATTATCTCAAAAGAAAATGAATCCAAGAACTCCGGTTAAATTTGCTATGGCAATGTTCATCGGAGCAGTAGCTTTTTACATTATGAGTATCGCTAACAATAATGCACAAGGAGGAAATTTAGTTAGTCCGATGTGGTTAGTAGTAGTATATGTTTTATTGACAATAGGAGAATTAATGTTATCTCCAATCGGATTATCAATGGTTACGAAATTATCACCGGGGAAAATCACTTCAATTATGATGGGGGTTTGGATGGCGAGTTTTGCTTTAGGGAATTATTTAGCTGCCACTTTGGAACAAATTCTTGTAACGTATGATTTAGAACTTTATCCGTTTATTGCTGCTTTAATGGTTGGTTCCGGAGTGTGTTTATTACTTTTGTCACCTTTCCTGAACAAATCGATGAAAGGAATTCATTAAGCATAAGTTGAAATTATGTTCAATTTATTTGGCAGATAAATAAATAGTATTACCTTTGCAAACCTAAAAATAAGAGAGAATTATGTTAATCATACCAGTAAAAGACGGAGAGTCTATCGACAAAGCATTAAAAAAATACAAACGTAAATTTGACAAAACCGGTGTGGTTCGCCAACTGAGAAGTCGTCAACAATTTGTAAAACCGTCGGTAACCAAAAGGCAACAACGTGCAAGAGCTGCTTATAAACAGCAATTATTGAGCAAAGAAGAAGCTTAATAAATTTTTTACTGAAAAAAGCAAACCTGTTTGTTTAAGTTTTGTAACTTTGACGAACAGGTTTTTTTATGTCTATACGTAAGTTTCTGGAATACCTAAGTATTGAAAAAAAATACTCTCCCAAAACCATTCAAAGTTATGAACGGGATTTAAATGATTTTCTGCAATTCTACCAAGCAGAAAATAATTCTGAAAAACTTATTCGAGCAAGCAAGATAGATGTCCGAAATTTTTTAATGCACTTATCAGAATCAAAACTGAGCGAAAGAAGCATTAATCGGAAATTAAGTGCTTTAAAATCATATTATAAATATTTAGTTAAGATAGGGGAAATTAAACAATCGCCTACGACCGGGTTTCAATCTTTGAAACAATACAACAAAGTTAATTTACCCTTTTCAGAAGAAGAATTGAATTCTCTATTCAGTACAGCCACTATTTTCCCTGATTCTTTTGAAGGAAAACGAGATTGTTTAATATTGGAATTATTTTATCAAACCGGAATTCGGAGAGCAGAATTGATTAATTTAAAACTTTCCAGTATTGATGAATCACAAAAAAATCTGAAAGTAATAGGAAAAGGTAATAAAACCCGTTTAATTCCCTTGAGCGATGGTTTATTGGAATTATTAATAAAATATAAATTAGATCGGGCGCAACAATTTGATACAGAAAGAGAAGAATTATTTTTAACAGAAAAAGGAAAACCTTTTTACGATAAACTTGTTTATAATTTAGTTAATTCATACCTTAGTCAAGTAAGTACGAAGCATAAAAAAAGCCCTCATATATTGAGGCATAGTTTTGCTACACACTTGTTAAACCGTGGAGCAGAGTTGAATGCGGTTAAAGAACTTTTAGGGCATTCAAGTTTGTCAGCCACTCAGGTTTACACACACAGTAGTATAAGCGAATTGAAAAAAGTGTTTAACCAAACTCATCCAAGGAGTAACAAAAATTAACCCATTATGATTATTAAATTTCAAACTGTGAATTTCAACACAAAACCAGGATTGGAAGAATATGTTGAAAAAAAATTAAGTAAATTAGATCAATATTATGATAAGATTATTGCCGCTCAGGTATTTCTTCGGGTCGAAAACATCTCAGAAAAAGAGAACAAATTCGCTGATATACGCTTAGAGGTTCCGGGCGATGATATTGTGGTCAAAAAATCTGGGCAATCCTTTGAGGAATGCATTGATTTAGCGACGGATACCCTTAAAAAATTAATCATTCGTAAAAAGGAGAAAATAACCGATCGATAAGATGTAAAAAATAATTTTCCAAAAATTTGGAAAATTCACCAAACTTCGTACATTTGCAGTCCGTTAATAAAAAACGGACTGTTCTTTTACATCTAAGTAGGATAATGCCGGCATAGCTCAGTTGGCCAGAGCACGTGATTTGTAATCTCGGGGTCGTGGGTTCGAATCCCTCTGCCGGCTCATTTTATCTGAATATTATAAAAAGGATCGGGGAGATACTCAAGCGGCCAACGAGGGCAGACTGTAAATCTGCTGACTATGTCTTCGCAGGTTCGAATCCTGCTCTCCCCACGAAGTGCAAACTTTTGAAGTTTGATGAATAAATTTAAGCGGGAATAGCTCAATTGGTAGAGCATCAGCCTTCCAAGCTGAATGTTGCGGGTTCGAGTCCCGTTTCCCGCTCAAAGTTTAGCCGATGTAGCTCAGGGGTAGAGCGCTTCCTTGGTAAGGACGAGGTCACGGGTTCAAATCCCGTCATTGGCTCTAAAAAGACTCTTAGGTCTAATGTTGTTGGGAGACCAAATGAAGAAAGATTTAAGGCAGTGTTGGGCAAAAGCTCACCACTTTTTGTGTTGAAATTAAATAAATAGAATTAAGTATAACATAGAAATTATTTAAAATGGCAAAGGAAACTTTTAATCGTAATAAGCCGCATTTAAATATTGGTACTATTGGTCACGTTGACCACGGTAAGACCACTTTGACTGCAGCTATTACCAAAGTATTGGCTGATGCTGGGTACTCAGAAGCAAAAGCTTACGATCAAATTGATAACGCTCCGGAAGAGAGAGAAAGAGGGATTACCATCAACACTTCTCACGTGGAGTATGAAACTGCAAACCGTCATTATGCGCACGTTGACTGTCCGGGTCACGCGGATTACGTTAAAAACATGGTTACCGGTGCCGCTCAAATGGATGGCGCTATTTTAGTTTGTGCTGCGACCGATGGTCCAATGCCTCAAACTCGTGAACACATCTTATTATGTCGTCAAGTAAACGTTCCTCGTATCGTTGTTTTCTTGAACAAAGTAGATATGGTTGACGATGCTGAGTTATTAGAATTAGTAGAAATGGAAGTTCGTGACTTATTGTCTTCTTACGAATACGATGGTGACAACTCTCCTGTAATTACGGGTTCTGCTTTAGGTGCATTAAATGGCGAACAAAAATGGGTAGATAGCGTTTTGAACTTGATGAATGCTGTTGACGAGTGGATCGAACAACCAGTTCGTG
>JAQVDG010000118.1 GCA_028698395.1 Weeksellaceae bacterium | reverse complement strand
GCTATTCAACGCCCTTTGCGTAACTATATTGAACGTTTTATTTCACATAATTTAAAATTAACTACTTATTTAATTCTCAATTTACTCGCATTAGGAACTGCTTTTTTAGTTTCTCAACACGTTTTGATTTTCTTTTTGATTTATCAGTTTTTAGTTTGGTTTTATTCTCACAAAGTCAACCGGATAGTTGGACTAAATAATTTGTATTCCGTAATATTAATGGTTTTTCCTTTTTTTGCTTTGTTTTTGTATTACGAGAATTTTTCCAAAATTATATTTTTCCATGCCGGATTTTTATTTTTACTTCTGCTAATTATCGATGTACTCAAAGATTTGACGACTTCCGTAGCAGATTCTATTTACAATTATCAAACTTTACCCGTTATTTATGGTGAAAAAAAGACAAAATGGGTACTGAGTTTACTTATGATTTTGGTTGTTTTAGTTTCACTTTATATGTGGAACAGCAGTGAAACAGGCTATATGAAATATTTCTTTTTGATGAGTGCCGGATTTGTAATTTTCAGCTTATTTCCTCTTTATCGCTCCAAATCCAAAACAACTTATAAACTGCTGTATTTTCTTTTTAAATTATTAATTGGAATTGGTATTGTAAATATGGCTTTCATTGATTTAAATCCCTTAACTTTGCAACATTTCTTTTAAATTATCAAATTACAAAAAATGAGAAAAAAACAGGAAAGGCGTGATGCTTCCCCAAAGAAGCCTGCAGGAAATCCAAAATCAGGAAGTCCAAAACCAGGAAACAAAGCTTTTGGAAAGTCGTTTGGTAAACCTTATAAACCTCGCTTAAAAAAAGCACCCGAAGATGACGGCACGATTCGTTTAAATAAATACATCGCCAACGCCGGAATTTGTTCCCGAAGAGAAGCCGATGAATTAATAAAATCAGGTTTAGCCGAAGTAAACGGAAAAATAATTACCGAAATGGGTTATAAAGTTCAGCCCGGAGATATTGTAAAGTTTGATGGGCAGGTTATTACAGCTGAAAAAAATGTATATATTCTTTTAAATAAACCCAAAGGATTTATTACCACAACAAGAGATGAAAAAGACCGGAAAACTGTTATGGATTTAATTGCTAATGCTACCACAGCACGGGTTTTCCCGGTAGGAAGATTAGACCGGTCAACTACCGGACTTTTACTTTTCACAAACGATGGTTATTTGGCAAAAAAATTAACACATCCAAGTCATTCGGTAAGAAAAATCTATCATGTAAAACTCAATAAAAAAGCAACTCATGCACAATTGGATGAAATTCGAAATGGAATTCGCCTGATTCCTGAAGGAATTGCAAAAGTGGATAATGTTTCTTTCATCGAAGGAAAACCTCATACCGAAGTAGGAATTGAAATTCACATTGGTTGGAATCTGGTAGTAAGAAGAATTTTTGAAAAATTAGATTTTGAAATTGAATCTTTAGACCGAGTTTCTTTTGGTGGTCTGACCAAAAAAAATCTAAAACGAGGCGATTGGAGAAAATTAGATGAAAAAGAAGTTTCTTTTTTGAAAATGTTATAAAATCATTCTACAACTAAAGTTTTTAAACTTTCCAATAAAACCGGATCATTGGCTTTAATTGCATAATAATGTGCGATTTTTCCATCTTTATCAATCAAAAGATAACGCGGAATCCAGTTGAGTTCAATGTAATTGTTGAAATCATTTTTCCATTCTGAATTGAACCAATAATGTTCGCCTTGAATGTCAAATTTTGTAATAGCATTTTTCCAGGCAGTTTCATTTCCGATTCTGTCCAATGAGAAAAATAAATAAACAACTTGCGGATATTGTTTCTGAAGTTGTTTTAATTCCGGTAAACCGGTGATACAATCTGGACACCACGAAGCCCAAATATCCAATAAAATTACTTTGCCTTGGTGTTTTTTAAAAACTTCTCCAATGGTAAAAACCGTTGCATCAAAATCCTGAATTGTTTGAGCTAAAGCTTCTTCACTAAATTCCATTTTATTGATTTCGGGTGCTCTTTGTGCTTGACTAACAGTGAAATAACTGATAAATACAATTAAAAATAATAGTTTCCTCATTTCTTATAGTTTAAATTACAGCAATTCAAAAAAATCAAATTTTTGATGAATTCAATAATTGATGCCCGAAATTTACAAAAACTAAACCAAAAATGTTTTTCAAATTCCAAACTCTACAAACCAAAGTTCCTATCTTCGCAAAAAAAACAGAAAATGACTGAAGTTAGAGTTCGTTTTGCGCCAAGTCCAACCGGTCCTTTGCACATCGGAGGAGTTCGCACCGCTTTATTTAATTATTTATTTGCCAAACATCACAACGGAAAATTCCTTTTACGAATTGAAGATACCGATCAAACCCGATATGTGGAAGGAGCCGAAGAATATATTATTGAATCTTTAAAGTGGTTAGGATTATCTCCGGATGAAGGTGTAGGATTTGGAGGAGATTTTGGTCCGTATCGTCAATCTGACCGAAAAGAAATTTATGCAGAATATGCACAAAAACTCATTCAATCCGGAAGTGGATATTATGCTTTTGATACAGCAGAAGAATTGGATAAAATGCGGTCTGAAGCTGAAAAAAATGGAAAAACATTTACATATAATTCCCAAACTCGGAAAGAGTTAAACAATTCTTTGAATTTATCCCAAGAAGAAGTTCAATCAAAATTAAATGCCGGAATTCCGTATGTAATTCGTTTTAAAACTCCTGAAAATCAAACTGTAAAATTAAATGATTTGATTCGGGGCGAAATTTTAATTGATTCCAATACTTTGGACGATAAAGTTTTATTTAAATCCGACGGAATGCCAACTTATCATTTGGCAAATATTGTTGATGATCATTTGATGAAAATCACCCATGTCATTCGAGGCGAAGAATGGTTGCCATCTATGGCATTGCACGAACTTTTGTACAAATCTTTTGGTTGGAAATCTCCTCAATTTGCTCATTTACCCTTGATTTTAAAACCGGAAGGAAAAGGAAAATTAAGCAAAAGAGATGGTGATAAACACGGTTTTCCTGTTTTTCCTTTGGAATGGAAAACTGAGGAAGGGATTTCAAAAGGATATCGTGAAGAAGGTTATTTAGCCAAATCGGTCGTCAATATGTTGGCTTTACTGGGCTGGAATCCGGGAACGGAACAGGAAATTTTCTCTGTGGAGGAATTGATTCAGTCGTTTTCTTTAGAAAAAGTAAGTAAATCCGGAGCACGATTCAATCCGGAAAAAACCATTTGGTTCAATCATCAATACCTTCAATTGATGAATTCAGAAGAAATTTTACCCGAATTTGAAGCGATTTTAAATCAAGAAAATACTTTGAATTCATCTGACTTTAATTTAAAAGTAATTGATTTACTGAAAGAAAGAGCTAATTTCATTCGAGATATTTTTGAACAAGGAAAATTCTTTTATTTTGCTCCAACTGAATTCGATGAAAAAGCAATAAAAAAAGCATGGAAAGAGGATTCAGCCGATTTACTTCAGGAATTCTCGGCAGGATTAGATGAATTGGATAATTTTAATTCAGATTCTCTACATGATTTTATTCAACAATTTGTTGCTCAAAAAGAAATTGGATTCGGAAAACTGATGATGCCGGTTCGTTTGAGTTTGGTAGGAAGCCTTCAAGGCCCGGATGTACCATTAATTATGGAATTACTTGGGAAATCCGAAGTAAAAAGCCGTTTGATGACTTTGATTCATCATTTTAAATAGAGAGAAAAATCAGGCTTTCAATTCTTTCAAAATTTTTATATTGCACTATATTTCAAAAAGATGTTAACGACTGATGTTTTAGTAATTGGTTCGGGAATTTCCGGACTTTCTTACGCTATAAAAATTGCACAGAGATTGCCCGAATCGACCATTACTATTGTTACCAAGGCAGATAGTGAAGAATCCAATACCAAATATGCACAAGGAGGTGTGGCGGTGGTTACAGATTTTGAAAACGATAGTTTTGAAAAACATATTGAAGACACTTTGCGTGCCGGAGACGGACTTTGCAAACGAGAAGCGGTGGAAATAGTAGTAAAAGAAGGCCCGCAGCGTTTTCGGGAAATTGTTTCCTGGGGAGCCAGTTTTGATAAAGATAATTTAGGAACTTATGATTTGGGCAGAGAAGGTGGACACACAGAAAATCGAGTAGTTCATCATAAAGATATTACAGGTTACGAGATTGAAAGAGCTTTGTTGGCTGTGGTAGAAAAAACACCTAATATTCATTTACTTTCTCATCATTATGTAGTGGATTTAATTACAGAACATCATGTTTCAGAGGCTTCGTTCGACCCGAAAAATATTTGTTGTTATGGTGCTTATGTTTTGGATTTAAAAGAACAAAAAATTAAACGATTTACTTCTAAAATTACTTTAATGGCTACCGGTGGTTGTGGTCATGTGTATAAAAACACAACCAATCCGGTGATTGCAACCGGAGACGGAATCGGTCTGGCACATCGAGCTAAAGCTCAGATTTCTAATATGCAATTCATTCAGTTTCATCCTACGGCTTTGTACAGTAATCGGGCAGGACAATTATTTCTGATTTCGGAAGCAGTTCTTGGTTTTGGTGCAAAATTAAGAACGAAAGACGGAAAAGCTTTTATGCATAAATACGATGAACGGGAAGAATTAGCATCACGAGATATTGTGGCGCGTGCTATTGACAGTGAAATGAAATTATTGGGTGATGATTATGTTTGTTTGGATTGCCGGCATTTAGATAAAGAGAAATTCATGCAGCATTTCCCAAATATTTATGAAAAATGCAAGGAAGAAGGATTGGATATGTTTAAAGACTTAATTCCGGTAGTTCCGGCTTCTCATTATTTGTGTGGCGGAATTGATGTGGATTTGGTTGGACAATCCAGCATTAAAAATATGTTTGCAGTAGGTGAGTGTAGCAATACCGGTTTGCATGGAGCTAACCGTTTGGCATCCAATTCTTTGTTGGAAGCTATGGTTTTTAGTCATCGGGCAGCTTTAAAATCAATTGAGTTATTAGTTGAAAATCAGTTTAATACAGAAAAATTTAATAATATTCCGGAGTGGGATGACCAAGGTTTGGAAGTAACTCAGGAAATGGTGCTTTTGAATTATTTGAAGAAACAATTGCAGATTTTAATGAGCGATTTGGTCAGTATCGTAAGAAGTAACGAACGATTAAAGTTAGCCAAAGAAAAAGAAGAGGAGATTTATCAATCGGTAAAAGAAATTTATAAAATGAACGTAGTTTCACCTCAATTATCTGAACTTCGGAATTTAGTAAGTGTGGCTTGGCTAATCATTTGGCAAAGTATGGAGCAGAAAGAAAACCGGGGTGCATTTTTCAATAAAGATTTGCTGCATACAAAGAAATAAAATTTAAATAATTTGAGTAAAAAAAGCGTTTAGCTGAAAAGATAAACGCTTCAAATTATAAAATTTGTGCTCACGATCAGATTCGAACTGACACGAGCGTAGCTCACCACCCCCTCAAGATGGCGTGTCTACCAATTTCACCACGTGAGCATTTGGGTTGGCAAAAGTAGGGATTTTGCTGAAAGTAGAATATACATTACAAAAGTATTTTAAGAAAAAAGAACTTCAAGCTTCAAACTTCAAACTTCAAATCTTACCTTTGCACTTTAAAATTTTGAAAAATGTTCAGAACGCACACTTGTGGGGAATTAAACTTGAGTAATTTAAATGAAAAAATAACGCTAAGCGGATGGGTTTCAGTCATTCGTGACAAAGGGTTTATGATGTGGATTGATCTTCGCGACCGATATGGTGTAACTCAGCTTATTTTAGATGAACAAAGAACCGATAAATCATTATTTGAAAAAGCCCGGAAATTAGGCCGTGAGTTTGTGATTCAGGTTCAGGGAACTGTTATTGAAAGAGAATCAAAAAATAAAAATATTCCAACCGGAGAAATTGAAATTTTAGTTGATGAATTAGTAATTCTAAATGAGTCAAAATTACCACCTTTCACCATAGAAGACGAAACGGATGGAGGCGAAGAATTGAGAATGCAATACCGTTATTTGGATATCCGACGAAATCCTGTTAAAAATAAATTGATTTTCCGTCATCAAATTGCTCAAAAAACCCGGAATTATTTATCTGACCTAGGATTTTTGGAAATTGAAACTCCGGTTTTAATTAAATCTACACCCGAAGGAGCTCGTGATTTCGTGGTTCCATCCCGAATGAATCCGGGTGAATTTTATGCTTTGCCACAATCGCCTCAAACTTTTAAACAATTGTTGATGGTAGGCGGAATGGATAAATATTTTCAAATCGTAAAATGCTTCCGTGATGAAGATTTACGAGCCGATCGTCAGCCGGAATTTACCCAAATTGACTGTGAAATGGCTTTTGTGGAACAAGAAGATATTCTTGCAATTTTTGAAGGATTGACGCAGCATTTATTGAAAGAAGTACATGGAATTGAAATCGAAAAATTCCCACGAATTACGTATGAAGAAGCTATGCGAAAATACGGAAACGACAAACCGGATATTCGTTTTGGAATGGAATTCGGCGAACTGAATGCCGTGGCGCAGCACAAAGATTTTGGCGTTTTTAATGATGCGGAATTGGTTGTGGGAATTGCGGTTCCG
>JAQVDG010000117.1 GCA_028698395.1 Weeksellaceae bacterium | reverse complement strand
TGAATGGGCTTATACCATGGACGGAAGTGAAATCGGGGAATTGGAATATGAAAATTTCAATGCAGCTTATGCACATCTTAAATTCTTAGGAAAAAGTGTTCATCCCGGTTACGCCAAAAATCAGTTGGTAAATGCTACAACTTTAGCAAGAGAATTTGCTGATAAATTGCCTTTTGATGAAGTACCGGAATTAACTGAAGGTCGAGAAGGTTTTTTCCATTTGACTCAATTCAAAGGAAATGTTTCAGAAGCTGAAATTCAATACATTATCCGCGACCATGACATGGAACACTTTAAAGCGAGAAAAGAATTGATTCAGCAGATTACAGACGAAATGAAAGAGGAATATGGCGAAAACCGAATTGAATTGGACATGAAAGACCAATATTATAATATGGTGGAAAAAGTCAAAGAGAAATTTGAATCGGTAGAAATTGCAAAAAAAGCATTTGAAGATTTGGGAATTGCACCCAATATTAAACCAATTCGTGGTGGAACTGATGGTTCTCGATTGAGTTTCATGGGATTGCCTTGTCCGAATATTTTTGCAGGCGGACATAATTTCCACGGGCCGTATGAATTCGTTCCTTTGGAATCCATGGAAAAAGCCACCGAAGTAATTGTTAGAATTGCAGAATTATTGGCTGAGAAGTAAAATTTAAAAGGCTGTTTTATCCAAAAACAGCTTTTTTTAATCTATCAATTTAATAAAAATGAATTCAGAAAATTTCAACTTTTCAATGCCACTTCATATTCGTTGGAATGATATGGATGCTTTAGGCCATGTGAATAATGTTTACTATATCGATTATTTTCAAACTGCACGCGGCTATTATATGCCAACTGCAAGTAAAAAATGGGATTGGACAAAATTCATGTTTGTCATTGCACACATTGAATGCGATTATTTCAAAGAAATAAGTTTGTTGACTCAAAAACCAATAATTAAAGTTAAAATGACCAAAATCGGTACAAAAAGTTTTGATATTGAATATTTGATTTGCAGCCAGGCAAAAAACGGCTCAGAAATTATTCATGCCAAAGGAATGAGTACACAAGTCATGGTGGATATTACTCAGAAAAAGTCAATTGAAATTCCGGAATGGTTAAGGAAAGATTTAACGGAATTTGAGAAAAGTTGATAGAATTGAATCTGATTTATCCTATATCAAAATTGTATATTCGTTTTTTCAAATAAAACATAATGAAGAGTTTTTTGTTTGTTTTTGTATGGATTTCAGCAGTTTTTATGAGTCATGCTCAGGTTTTGAGTCACAAAACTCATTATACCCGACAAGACAGTTTACGCGGTTCTAATACCGAATTTCGGAATTGGTGGAATGTTTTGCGTTATGACATTGAAATTGAAGCGGATTTTAACAAAAAATTTATTCAGGGAAAAAATACAATTGAATTTGAAGTAATTTCAAAATCTTCTCATCAAATTATGCAGATTGATTTGCAACAACCTATGGAAATCAGTAGAATTTATTTGGATAAAAAAGAAATTACAAACTTTGAACGAGAAGGAAATGTCTATTTTCTACAATTTGATAAACAATTGAAAATCAAAGAAAAGTACCATTTACTTATCGAGTTTTCAGGAAATCCTAAACGTGCCGTTAATCCACCTTGGGACGGCGGTTGGATTTTCACAAAAGATAAATTTAATCGACCTTGGATGACAGTAGCTTGTCAGGGTTTGGGTGCAAGTGTATGGTTTCCCAACAAAGATTACCAAGGCGACAAACCGGATTTAGGAGCAAGTGTGAGTATAATTACCGATAAAAATTTAATCGGAGTTTCCAACGGACGACTTATTTCTCAAAC
This sequence comes from Weeksellaceae bacterium, assembly GCA_028698395.1. The sequence continues at coordinate 4,809 of JAQVDG010000117.1, read as the reverse complement.
CGATTTAGGTGAAAAAGTGGTTCACAAATGGGAAGTTAAAAACCCGATTAACAATTACAATATCACACCATACATTGGTCATTATCAGGAAATTAAAGATAATTACACAGGAGAGAAAGGAAATTTAAATTTAAGTTATTGGGTTTTGGATTATAACATTCAAAAAGCTGAAATTCAATTCGTTCAATCCAAAAAAATGTTAGAAAGTTTTGAGTATTGGTTTGGAGCTTATCCCTTTTATGAAGACAGTTACAAATTGGTGGAAGCACCGCATTTGGGAATGGAACACCAAAGTGGAATTGCCTACGGAAATCGTTTTCAAAATGGTTATTTAGGAAGCGATTTATCGGAGTCCGGTTGGGGATTAAAATGGGATTTTATTCTGGTTCATGAATCGGGACACGAATGGTTTGGAAATAGCATTACCGTTCAAGAAGTAGCAGATTTATGGATACACGAAGGATTTACGGCTTATTCTGAAACGCTTCACACTGAATATTTATTCGGAAAAGAAGCAGCAAATGATTATGTTATCGGAACAAGAAAAAGAATTCTCAACGACATTCCGTTAATCGGAATTTACGGTGTGAATCAGGAAGGAAGTAGCGATATTTACTACAAAGGTGCCAATATGATTCATACTTTCCGGCAATGGCTGAACGACGATGTTTTGTTTCGTGAAATTTTAAGAGGTTTAAATTCCGAATTTTATCATAAAACAGTTACTACAAAGGAAATTGAAACTTACATTCAGGAAAAAAGCAAGTTGGATTTAACTGCTTTTTTTGCTCAATATTTACGAACAACCCAAATTCCGGTTTTAGAATACAAACTGAATGAAAATTCAATTTCGTATCGTTGGACAAATTGTGTGGAAAATTTTGCTCTACCGATTAAAATTGCTGATTCCGACATTTGGCTTTCACCTTCTTCAGAATGGAAAACTAAAACTTTACCTGTAAATCTTTTTGAAAATTTTAAGATTGATCGGAATTTTTATGTAAGTATTAAAAAAGTGAAGTGATTTAAAGTCAACTTATTAAAACTTTAATTTTTTTTGAATTTCCAATCGGTGTTTATCTTCATTAGTGAAAAATCTTGCTTTAAAAGGTTCCCAAATGCTTCCGTATTTCAGTTTTTTTCGGACAAAATTTTGGTTTCCATGATACAATCCGTAGCGAGGAATTGCCAATAAATTATCGTTTTTATTCAGATTTTTAAATTCAAACGAAAAAGCATATTCTATTTCGGCTTCTTTTAAAAAATTCATTTCTCTTTTGCCAAAATCCAAGCCTTCACTTCCATTCGGATAAGCAAAAGTCGTTATTTTACGATTCAATAATTCACCTAATTTTTCAATGGATTTCTTAATTTCAAATTCTGAAATTTCATCATTTTCATTGGCCAAAATCGGATGATTCATAGTATGTGCTCCAATTTGAAAAATGCCTGATTTCTCTAATTCCAATAATTGTTCAACTGTAATATATTGTCCTTCTTTTGTCGCTTCGTTGAATTTTTTTTGGTACAATTTGATAATTTTCCAATTCTGCTCCAAAGTCAAAATTTTCATCACAGAACGTGGATAAAATCCTTTTAATTTTTCAACCGGAATTTCTAAAATTTCCGCTATGCACAACCGTAATTTATCTTTGTCATAATCGCCACTTTCAAAATACCAAAAATTGGTTTGTTCTTCAATAACTTTAGGCGAAACAAAGATAGATGCGGTAAGATTTCGCTCTTTTAATACCGAATAAATCAACGAATAAGTCGAAATATGACCATCGTCAACAGTTAAATGAACGATATTTTTAGATTTAATTTTTCCTTTATAAAAATCTTGAATTTCAGAAAAAGAAACAACTTCATACAGTTCCTGAATGACATCTAAAGTGTCATCAAACCATTTTCTGTCGTAGATATCATGAAAATTAATCAGTTTTGCCATATTTTTTATTTTAATTCTTCACCAAAATTAAATCGTCCCAAATAATTATGCATATCCATATCACTGTCGGCAAAACTGATGATAAAATGATTGTGAGCTTCATCGGTTTCTTCGTGTTGAAAAGGAAAAGTTGTCAAAACTATTTCGTGTTTATATCGTTTAAAATTCTTTTTTTCCAATTCATTTTTTGTGATTTTTTGTGAAGATGGAATCAAAATTCCAAATAAATGGAATTGTTTTCTGAGTTTTTCAGCGGCTTTTACAATCATTTTAAATTCTTGGATTTGAGAATTATCAAAACGATAATCGACAACTTTCAACCAATTGACTCCTCGATAAAAATAAGGTTTACAGACAAAGTAACAAGCGTTTTTATCGGTTTTATTTTTAGATTGATAAACAAAATACCGATTAGGACGAAAGAAAAACCGCCATTGAAAATAAATCGGGTTCCGAATGGTTTCTAGGGTATTTTTATTCCAGTTTAATTGTGGAAAATGTAAGTTTTCAACTTTTTCTACTCGTTCAAATTCATTGATTTCATTTGGAAAGCGATAAGTAGAGATTTTTTTAGGTTCAATTTTTAATCCTCTTTTAATCAGCCATTTAATTTTCAATAAAGGAGACGCCCATTTCTGATAAAAATCCAAATAACCGATTTTTTTTGCTCCCATTTTTTGGTGAATAACTGCTGATTTAGACGAAAAGCCTACGGCGATATAATAATCCTTTTTTAAATAATAATTTGCCAATTCCTTTCCTATCCCTTCTCCCCTGTTTTCTTCCAATACGAAATAGTCCTGCCCCCAAAAAGCCGGAATTTCTTTTCCGTTCAAAGAAAGTGGTGCGGGCATCGTCAGCATTTGAGCTACATATTTTTCGTTTTTTTCAGCACCGTACAAATAATCATAATTCATACCGGCAAACGGGTTTTCGACAAAACGGAATTTGTCATAGAAATGATGCGGTTTCCGAATGGAAAAACAATGGTCGTTGAAGTTAGAAATAGTTTCTAAATCATATTTTTTTTGCTCAGAAAATCGAAAGAATTGGGTCATAATTTAGATGATATAAATCGTTTTAATTTATCTATAAACCGATTTTGATTTTGAAAAATTATTCTTGCTAAATCTAAATCTTCTGTTAATTTATTCCCATATAGTTTTGTGATTTTTCTTCTTTGACAAGTATCATACAGAACTTTATTCCAGTTTTTATAAATCCGGTCTTTTTTAGTTTTATCTTGTGATATCCCTTTTGGATGTTGCCGATAAAGGTATAAGGGTTGTTTTATGTAATGAAAATTTCCTTTTTCATATAGTTTTAAATAAAGGTCAAAATCTACTGAAGAACTTAAGTTTTCATTGATTCCTTCTGTCTGTAAATAGGCTTCCTTTCTAAAAGTAAAAAAATGAGAAACTTCATTATTAATGTTAAAAAACATTGGATCTCCATTTTTTATTGTTCTTGTTCTTGGGTATAAATTTTGTGGGTTTAAATTGTTATCACATAACCTAATTTGTGAATAAGTTGCTATAATGTTTTGTGATTTAAAATGTTTAATACTTTCTTCTATAGCATTTTCATAAATTGCATCATCAGGATCTAATCGAGCAATTAATTTTCCAGTAGCAAGCATAATGCCTTTATGTAAAGTATAGGCATATCCCTTATTTACATCATTTGTATAAAATTTAAACTTTGGATTGTCTCCAATTAATTGCTGGATGATTTCACGAGAATTGTCGGTGGAGCAATCATCAATAATGATTACTTCAAAATTATTATATGTTTGTCTTTGAATACTTTCAAAACATTTTCTAAAAAAATCTCCATTATTATAATTACACACGATTAAAGAAAATGTTTCCATAATTATTCAGCTATTTCTTGGATTTTAAATTGATTAAGACGCAAAAATAATTATAATTTCACTGTTGCCGATATTTATTGAGTTATTTTTAATAATTGATACCTTATATTTGTATGCTAAAAACACTATAATAAAACAGTATTAAAAAGACCATATCAATTCTAATTCTGTGTTTCTCTAAATACTAAAAAGTTTACTAAATGAAAAAATTATTGCAAATCCCAATTACTTCTAATAGAATTTTTGGGTTAGACATAGTTAGAGCTGCTGCAATTTTATTTGTAATTTTAACACATTCAGGAAACTTTATCCCTAGAAATTGGATGTTTTGGTATAAATCACTGATTTATGATGGAGTTGGGGTTTTTTTTGTTCTTAGTGGCTTTTTAATTGGTGGAATTTTAATCAAGCAAATCGAAACTTACAAATTTAATTTTAAATCCTTACTTTATTTTTGGTCAAAACGATGGTCAAGGACACTTCCCAATTATTTTTTATTTTTAATTATTTTATTGATTTTAGAGTCATTTATAAATGACAATTTTCAAATTCGACAACATCTTTCATATTTTATATTTAGTCAAAATCTAACAAGTTCTCCTCCGAGTTTTTTCTTACACTCTTGGAGCTTAAGTGTAGAAGAATGGTTTTATTTAGTTACTCCTTTTCTTCTTTTTATTTTTATGTCTATTTTTAAATTTAAGTTTAAATATGTATTTCTAATTACCATCTTTGGAATTATTGTTTTTGTTACTATTTTTCGATTATATGAAATTCGAAATATATCCAATTGGAATGAATTTAAAAATATAACCTATGGGGTTATATATCGATTTGATTCTTTGATGTATGGAATGCTGGCTTAAACGCTAAAACTTGGACACTTTTTTCTACCTATTTATGAATTAAATTATCACAATTAACCCCTATTTTCTTTAGATATTTGAGTGGTGATAAATAATCCAGTCCACCATGAATTCTTTCA
>JAQVDG010000116.1 GCA_028698395.1 Weeksellaceae bacterium | reverse complement strand
TAAAGTTTAAAGTTGTTTTGGTGATTTTTAATTATTGGTGAATACTAATGTTATGTAAATTGTAAAGTTGTATAATGTATAGTATATAAAAAAATTCATTATCAATGTTTTTGGAATTTTATTTTGGACATTGTACAATTAATTCAACACTAATAATTTATTCAAATTCAATAAGTAATTGTCCTTTGTCCACTGCTTGTCCTTTTTTCACCACTATGGATTTAATGATTCCGGCACGTGGAGAAGTAAAACTATTTTCCATTTTCATAGCTTCCAAAATCAAAAGATTATCGCCTTCTTGTACTTCTTGTCCTACTTCTACATTAATTTCCAAAACTAATCCGGGCATTGGTGCTTTGATGGCATTTACTTGTTTGGAGGCTCCAACTTCAAATCCTAATTCTTTGATTAATTTATCAAGTTCAGTAGAAATTTCAACTTCGTAATCGGTATGATTGACTTGAATTATATAATTTCGATTGACAAAATCTTCTGAAATAATTTCGGTTTGATACGAAACATTGTCTTCTAAAACCTGATAATGTTTGTTAGTCAAATGGATAGCATCAAGATTTTCAATTTGTTCTTCATTTAAATCAAATTCTGCTTGTCCTTTGACATTTATTTTAAATGACTTCATAATTTTCCACATAAAATTTTGCTAAATTTAGGTGTTCTATTCTAATTGAACCAAATTTCAATTTAAAAACTCTCAAGAAGATTGATTTTCAAAAATTCAGACCACATAAAATTCATACCTTTGTTTTTCTCAATTTAAGACAAAAAATGACCCAATCTAAAGCTTTAGCCATTTTAAAATCCGGACGAAATGTATTTTTAACAGGTTCTGCCGGCACCGGAAAAACCTATGTTTTGAATCAATACATTCACTATTTAAAAGAACATAAAATTCCTGTTGCGATTACTGCTTCAACCGGAATTGCTGCTACGCACATGAACGGACAAACCATACATTCTTGGTCGGGAATTGGAATAAAAGAAGATATTTCGCTTCGGCATTTGAGTAATTTAAAACAGCGGAAATATTTTCGTGATAAAATGGAAAAAGTTAAGGTTTTAATCATTGATGAAATTTCCATGCTTCATCGGAATCAGTTGGACTTAGTCAATCGGGTTTTAAAATTTTTCAAAGAAAGGGAATGGGCCTTTGGTGGAGTTCAGGTGATTTTTTCAGGAGATTTTTTTCAATTGCCACCTATTGGAAACGAAGAAGAAACTTCTAAACAAAAATTTGCTTTTATGTCTGATGCTTGGCTGGAAGCTGAACCTGTGATTTGTTATTTGACTGAACAATACCGACAAACACACAATGAGCTCAATTTTATTTTGAATGAAATTCGAAATGGAACAGTGAGCGAAGATTCTGTTAATTTATTACAATCTCGTGTGGAATTTCATCCGGATGAAGGCGAAATGGAAACTAAATTATTCACACACAATGCGGATGTTGACCGAATTAATTATACTTTTTTGAATCAGATTGGGAATTCCTCTAAATTCTTCGAAGCGAAAATAAAAGGAAATCCGAATTTAGTCGAAATGTTGAAGAAATCCGTCTTGGCATTGGAGAAATTAGAATTAAAAATTGGCGCACAAGTGATGTTTATCCGAAATAATTACGAATCCGGTTTTGTCAATGGAACTATGGGACGAGTGAGCGGATTTACCGAAAAAGGATTTCCTTTAATTCGAATTTTAAATGGCGAATTGATTGAAGCAACTCCGGAAGTTTGGGCTTTTGAAGATGAAATGGGCAATACTTTGGCTTCGTTTACTCAAATTCCGTTGCGATTGGCTTGGGCAATTACAGTTCATAAAAGTCAAGGAATGACTTTAGATGCTGCGATGATTGATTTAAGTAAGGCTTTTGAAAAAGGACAAGGCTATGTGGCACTTTCCCGACTTCGGGATTTGAGTGGGCTCAAATTGAGAGGACTCAATCAAACAGCTTTGGAAGTTGATGATTTGGCTATGCGTGCTGATAAACGTTTTCAGGAATTATCGCAAGAATGGGACGATTCATTGGATGAAAAAACTTTGGAACAGGAATTTAAAAAATTCATTGTTTTGTGTGGTGGTATTACCGACAAAAAGGAATTGATAAAACAGAAAGAAAAATTAAGTCAAAAAGGAAAAGCCAAAAAAGCTTCAACGCTTGAGATTACGAAAGAATATGTACTTAAAAAATTGTCTATCAAAGAAATTGCTGAAGAAAGAGGTTTGACCGAAAATACAATTTTGGGACATTTGATGAAAATTGCCCAATCCGATTCTGAAATTGATTTGGAAATCTATCGCCCAAAAGAAGAAATTATTAAAAAAACGAAAAAGATTTTAATCAAAAATCCAACAGCGAGATTGGGTGAAATTCATGAAAGATTAAATGGAGAATTCACTTATAATGAAATTCAACGGGCCTTAATTTTTATTCGATAAACCGAATTCACTCATATATTTTTAAGTTTTTTTGGAGACGGGTTTTAATTTCCTTGACCAAATCGGCTGGTTCTAAAACTTTCACAAATTCGCCATGTGAAAGGAGTTCCATAACAAAATCATAAGTTGGAATCAATTTTAATTGAACGGTCATTTCTCCATTTCGGTCTTCTAAAATTTTTTGAGAAGAATGCAAAGGCAGAGTTCGAATGTAACTACCTTGATTTTCAGTGAATTTTAACAAAATATTTTCTGTTTTTCTTTCATCGGGACCTATAATTCCAAAGCAATCTTTAAAATAATTTTTAGGATTCAATTGTTGTGGAAATTGGAATTTTTTCTGTGTAATATTCAGTGCAAACAGACGATCTAAACCAAAAGTCCGAAATTCTTTTCTATCCAAATCATAAGCAAAAACATACCAACGTTTGCGAACTTCTTTCAATAAATAAGGTTCCACTGTACGATTTTCGACTTCTGTTGACCAAAATTTTGCATAACGAAACTGAATTTGAAAACGATTTTGAATGGCGTACAACAAACCACTCAAATGCTCTGTTCCTTCGGGTTTTCGAGTGTCAAATTGAATAAATTCAGCCAAAGAATGATTTAAATTCAAAATCTGATAAACATCCAAAGCCTCAAACATTCGCTCACTGTATTCATCCTGATGATCTTCAGCAATGAAATATACTTTTTGTCCACGATCAAACTTTATTACAATATTATAAAGTGATGCTATTTCTTTTATATCACGCTGAAAAGTACGTTTGGAAATTTCAAATTGTAGCTCATATTGATGCAAATCCGATTCGGATTCCAATTTTTCTAAAATTTCTTCAAAAGAAGAGGGTTTATTTCGTAATTTTTGAATGATGATTCGATGGCGAAGAATGGTTTCTTTTTGAGACATAATTTTGAATTTATTTTCAAATATAAAAACTTAGTACGACAATTGATGTCGTGTTGTTTTTTTCTAAATCCACACAAACTTTTCTTTCTCCAAAATTGTTTCTTAATCAAAACGATTTATTCATACATTTTATTCTTTATCTACACCGTCACCGTACATTTCCCGCATTTTTTTGTTGGCTTCATCATGAATTTCACGAATTTCTGCTGATGTTACTATTTTTCCACGGTTTGGTTGATTCATTTTTTTATCTTTTCCCAAAATTTCAATTTTAACAGCTTTGTAAGTAGTTACTACTTTTCCGCCATTTTGCAATCCTTGAACCGTTTCCAATTCCAAAATAATCCCGGGTAAACCCCAATATTTATCCGGTCCGGATTTGTATGTAATCTTAGGTGCGTACCACGCTGTTATTTCATTATTTTTCAAACTAGCAGTAGCTTTTCGCACTTGTATTCCTTCCACTTCTTTGGTTTCATTTTGAATTTTCCAATCAATTACAGTAAGAGAATCTTTGATGATATAGCGTTTGTTTCCAACTTCGGTTTCTTTCATAAAAAACTTTTCTTTGGTATTCACATAGTGTATACCGGGCGAACCTATTTCTACAATAATAGTCTGGGTATTCATCTCTTTCGGTTGTTCATTATCCACTTTCTCCATATAATTGTACTGAGATTCTTCCCGGTCGGCAATAAGTTCATAAAATGCTTTTTTAGCAATAATATTCATACCCGGATTAGTTCCCTCAAAATCATAATCAGGTTGAATTTCATATTCAATTCTGATTTGGTTTTGCGCCAAAACAAATCCCGACAATAAAATCAATATACTTCTAATTAATCTTTTCATCATTTTAAATCATGCATTAATTTCACAATTATACTCAAAAAACTTAACTTTGCAAGCCTTATTGGAAAAAAATGGAAGTAGAAAAAAGACCCTTGAATTTTATTGAACAGATTGTTGAAGAGGATTTGAAAAATGGTTATAACCTCAACCAACTAAGATTTCGTTTTCCGCCAGAACCCAATGGTTATCTGCATATTGGACACGCCAAGGCAATTTGTATCAACTTTGGTTTAGGTGAAAAATACAAGGCACCTGTCAATCTTCGTTTTGACGATACCAATCCAGCTAAAGAAGAACAGGAATTTGTGGATTCCATTCGGGAAGATGTGAAATGGTTAGGTTTTCAGTGGGAAGAAGAACGATTTGCTTCCGATTATTTCCAGCAATTGTACGATTGGGCAGTTCAGATGATAAAAGATGGAAAAGCGTATGTGGACGATCAATCATCAGAAATCATTAATGAACAACGAAAAAATCCGGGTGAAGCAGGGATTGAAAGTCCTTACAGAAATCGTCCGGTGGAGGAAAATTTGGAATTATTTGAAAAAATGAAAAATGGTGAATTCCCTGAAGGAAGCCATGTGCTTCGTGCTAAAGGCGATATGAATTCACCTAATATGAATATGCGCGATCCGGTAATGTATCGTGTTTTGCATAAAGAACATCACAGAACGGGTAATCAATGGAAAATTTATCCGATGTATGATTGGGCACACGGCGAATCGGATTATATCGAAGGAATTTCACATTCGCTATGTTCTTTAGAGTTTGAAAATCACAGACCGCTTTATGAATGGTACCTGAATCAAGTGGAATTACCTGAACAGGAATTGAAACCTAAACAAAGAGAATTTGCACGCGGTAATGTAAGTTATATGATTACCAGCAAACGAAAATTAAAAACTTTGGTGGATGAAGGCGTGGTAAACGGTTGGGATGATCCAAGAATGCCTACGATTTCCGGTTTGAGAAGAAGAGGATATACGCCGGAATCTATTCGTGAATTTTGGGATAAAGCCGGCGTTGCTAAACGGGATAATCTGATTGATATTTCACTTTTGGAATTTTCTGTTCGTGATCATTTGAATAAAATTGCTCCCAGAGTAATGGCTGTCATTGATCCGGTGAAATTGGTAATTGAAAATTATCCTGAAAATCAAGTTGAAACTCTGATTTTAGAAAATAATCCTGAAGATGAAAATGCAGGCGAACGAGAAGTTCCGTTTACTCGTGAATTGTATATAGAAAGAGAAGATTTTATGGAAGAAGCACCTAAAAAATTCTTCCGTTTATCAATTGGAAATGAAGTTCGGCTGAAAGGTGCTTATATCGTAAAAGCAACTCGGGTAGAGAAAGATGCTGATGGGAATATCACCACCATTTTTGCAGAATATGATTCCGATTCAAAATCAGGTTCCGGAAGTGAAGCCAGTATGAGAAAAGTAAAAGGAACGCTGCATTGGGTTTCTGCCACTGAAAACTTACCGGTTGAAGTTCGTTTGTACGACCGTTTGTTTACAGTGGAATCACCGGATGAAGCCGAAGATGGGAATTTTATGCAGTTCGTGAATCCGGATTCTATGAAAATTGTACATGGTTTTGCAGAAACGGCATTGAAAGAAGCTAAACCGGAAGACAAATTTCAGTTTCAGCGATTGGGTTATTTTACTTTAGATAAAGATTCCACAAAAAATCATTATATTTTCAACCGAACCGTAACACTGAGAGATACTTGGGCAAAGGTGCAGAAAAAATAATTTTTTAAATGTTTAGATATAAATCAAAACACCGAACTTATAAAGATAATCTTCGGATTGCGACGCTATTGTCATTTGTTGCCGGAATGGTTAACGTAACGGGATTTCTCGCTGTTGGTCAATTGACAACAAATGTAACCGGGCATTTTGCGTTTTTTATTGAAGAAGTCTATAATTTAGATGTTTGGCGAGGTTTGGTTTATTTTCTTTTTGTGTTTTTCTTTTTGTTGGGTTCTTTCTTTTCAGGAATTCTTATTGAATGGATTGCAAGAAAAAATGAAAAATACATTTACATTATCCCGATTTTAATTGAAACTGCAATTTTGACTTTCATAGCATTTTATGGATATAAATTAGTGGAAGAAAAAGTAAATTCCATTGCTTATTTATTATTATTTGCCATGGGATTACAAAATTCATTGGTAACAATTATTTCAAATTCAATCGTCCGAACAACCCATTTGACCGGTTTGTTTACTGATTTAGGGATTGAACTATCCCAATTATTTTTTTATAAATCCCTAATACATAAAACCAAACTGATTTCTTCGATTCGATTGCGGTTTTATATTATTGTCTTTTTCTTGATGGGCGGTGTAAGCAGTGGATTGCTTTATTATCAATTTAAATTAGAAACTCTTTATTTAGCTGCTGTTGTACTGATTTTTGGTTTATTTTATGACCAAAT
>JAQVDG010000115.1 GCA_028698395.1 Weeksellaceae bacterium | reverse complement strand
ATTTTAAACTGATGCCCAAATTAAATCCATTTTGAAAGTTAGGATTTTCGACATGTTTCGATAGCAAGAAGCACCACCTGTATTCAAACCTGATTCCTAAATGTTTATATAAGTACATGGCTGTTCCAATGCCGATGTCAGTGGTAAACATCATCCCCCAATTATTGCTCATATATTGATAAAGAATCGATCCAGTTTGATTTGATAAATATGCATCTAATCTGAAGAATCTATTGTTTGACTCAATTATAAATGGTAGTAAATGCAATCTGTTTTGTAATCCAACGAAATTGTACGCGTGAAAATACAATTTATAACTGGAGTAATATATTCCCGATTCTAAAAATTTTGTGATACCATAGTTTGCTGATAAAGAAACACCATTTTGCTTTTCTTGATTCTGTTGAACTAAACTATAATTCATTCTAAGATATGAAATGTCAAGTGTCAAACGATTTTTGACGTATGAGGATTTTTGTGCATTTGCATAAAATGAAATTATTAGGAAAAGAAGCAGGAATTTATTTTTCATTACAATATTAATAATTTGGGTTTCTTAAGTCACAAAGTTAGATTTAATTTTTAATCAGTGTTTCTTTTATGCTTAATTTTTGAGATAAATATATGACAAGGTTAGATTGCTGGCTATAAACAAAAATCAATCGCTGATAGATTGTTGCTTAATTAGTTCCGATTAACATAAAAGTACCACAGATGTAAGCACCAAATCCCAAAACACAAATTCCAACGCGAAGCTAATTAATGCAAAATATGCACTATTTGTTTTGATTTTTTTTTTTAAAAATTTGATCTTGTTTAGGATTTAGAAATTGGGATTTTGTGCTTGAAAATGAAATCCCAAACTTTTGCAGAACCCATTGTGATTTACTTGCGTGAGGGCTGCGCCGTTGTAATTTGTAATTTAGCCTGTCACCAGCTTCTGCTTTCCACCAATTTCTTTTCGGCATTTTTTTTGCCACACAAAAATCATTATATTCGTAAAAATTTTGAACTATGAAAAATGTTTTACTAATGCTCGCTTTGGTTATAATTACTACAGGGCTTGCAGCACAGGACGGGAAGACTCATAAGCCGATGTCGCGTTTTTCGTATAATATCTACACAAACCGGCTCGAGAAACCCAAAAATGATGAGCGAAGACGCAAAAAAGCTGTTAGAATTATGAAGCATAAGTACATTTCATCAAATCAGCTTTATAAATCAGCTCTTCTTTTTACTGACGATGAGCAACGTTTGATTTATGTAAAAGAAGTTTACCCAAGAATTACAGATAAAACAAATGCAATAATTGTTTGTGATGCTTTTGAAAAGTTTTCTCATGCTCAGATTTTATGGGAATACATCAAGGAAAATAATGCAAAATTTGGCGTGCCCGAAACTGATATGGCGAGCTATACCGAGTATCTGGATATGCGAGATCGAAAAAAAGACCGCCAAAAAGATGAAGTAGATAAAGATAAAAATAAAGATGGTGATGTAGCAGTTGTTGCCCCAGACAAAGATGAGGTTAAGGATAAAGACAAGGATAAAACAGAAGTCGTTTCGAATAACAATCAGGAGATCACCGATAAAACAGATGATGTGAGTAAAACAGAACAGCCTGAAAATATAGGTGGAATTGTTTTTCCTGATGCTGTTAACTATGCCGGAAACAAAGGTTGCGATGGGTTTTTAGCCGAAAAACCTTTTCAGGCTTTTTTAAATTCGGTTGCTAAATTTGAATCGGATGATGAAAAAGCAAAAATATGTATGGAGTACGTTTATACCTATTGCTTTAACACCGAGCAGGTTATGAAGCTTGGAATGCTAATCGAAACCGAAAACTATAGATATGTTTTCTTTAAAACTGCTTACGAAAAGGTTTACGATCGCGACAATTTTCTACATGTAAAGCAATTACTTACAAATCCTAAGTTAAAACAAGGGATAAACGAAATTTATGTTGTTCCAGGAACCACAAAACCCTATGCTGTCGCTGATGAGTCTGTTGAAGTGAAATGCTTTGTTAGCGATGAAGATTATTCGAAGCTTAAAAGCGACATTAAAAAAGAAATGTCATCAACCCAAAGACTCGAAGCTGCTAAAAGATTAATACCAGAATATAAATGTTTATCGGCAAACCAAATCGAAGGGATGTTAACTATATTCTCACTCGAAGTTGATAAAATCGAATTTGCAAAATTCTGCTATAAGTATTGCAGCGATCCAAAGAATTATAGCACTGTAACTGGATTTTTCACATCTCAGGCGAGCAAGGACGAGATCAATAGCTACATCAATTCTTTAAGCGAGTAGGAGTAGAAATAAGTCAGCGCCAAGTAATTTGAGTTTAATGCGAGGATGACAGGTCGAACTACACAAAACGAAAAGTTAACTTGTCGCTCGCTGTGCTCGCTCCAAGGTTTTTTTTGAACGCGAATTGACGAATTTTGCTGACGCCTTAAAATTTTATTGGCGTCAGCAAAATTCGCTAATTCGCGTTCAATTTTATAAGGCGTTAGCAAAAATGCTTAATTTAATAAAGCTTTGTAAATACGACTTCATTTAGTTTGTATTCGCATTGTGAAAATGCTTGATAATCAGTTGTTTACGAGATAATGTCAATGGTAGGCACTAAAATAGTCCTTAAGTATTGTGTGTAAATTCGTTTTCATTTTTGACCTAATATTTTGTCCTCCGATAATTGATTAAATCACCATACTTTTATAAACATTTTTCAGCACACCTTAATTTTTCTGAGATAAATCATTGAAACGTGTTTGAATATTTTGTAATTTTGTTCAAATTTTTAATTTTAGTTGTATGCAGAATAAGAATATCATAATTACAGGGGCTTCGTCGGGGATTGGTGCCGATATTCTGAGGCTAGCCGCCGAGAAAGGCAATAAAATTTTTGCTGTAGCGAGAAATATTGACAAAATTCCTGCTTTGCCAGGAGTTAAAGCTTTTTCGTGCGATGTGTCGGTAAAAGAAAATATTGACAAAATGTTTGATGCTGCTAAGGATTATCTTGGTGAGATCGATTATTTTTTTGCAAATGCAGGATTTGCCTATTATGAGATAATTAAAAATGCTGATTGGCAGCACAACGAAGCAATTTTTAACACAAATGTTTTTTCGGTTTTTTACAGTATTCAAAAACTTAAAGAGATAAAAAAAGATAAAGCATTTAATTTTATTGTTACAGCTAGTGCCATAAGCCATTTGCCTTATCCGGGATTTGCTTTATATTCTGCAACAAAATTTGCATTACGTGGCTTTGCAGATGCATACAGATATGAGCTCGCACCATCTCAAAAGCTTACAATGGTTTATCCAGTAGCCACATATACTCAGTTTTTTAATGTTGCCAGCGCCGATGCAATGCCATGGCCTCGCCAAAAGTCAATAACTGTTGCAAAAGCTGCTCTTCGCGGAGCCGAAAATGGTAAAAAGCATGTTTATCCAAGTTGTCTTTTTAGAATGGGAATGTTTTTAAACGGAATTTTTCCTGTTTATCGCATGGTTCAAATGATGGAAGGTGAAAAACTCAGAAAAAAATACAATTTATAGTATGCAAGCATTTCCGGCACCTTGGAAATTAAAGGGGAAAGGCTATATCCTTCTTTTTAGATTCAGCAATCAAGAAATTGAAGCCGATAAGTTTTTGTCTGATTTCTTTCGTGAGAACTTTTGTGGTGGGTTTGCATCATTGATGATTGTCGAGTACAAAAGCTCAGATGCTGGTCCTTATAATGAATTGCTGTTGATTCCAGGCAAGTTTAGGTATAAAGGACAAAAGAAGAATACAATTTCGAAAATTTATGTTTCTACAATGGCAAGTGTTGAGAATGGAATACGCAATTGGGCTATTCCGAAGGAACTTGCCGATATAAAGTTTGAACAAGATGGTAAATTAAGGGAAAAAGTAACCGCATCTATTGGTGAAAAAGAGTTTTTTTTGGCAACTTTTCGCAAATTTCGCTTGCCATTTCCTGTTCATACAGCTTTTTTACCATTTCCGCTGATTCAGTTTCGCGACAATAAGGCATTTTTTACCAAGTTTAGCGGTAAGGGCTGGGGTAATTTTGTGAAACCTGTATTAGGAAAAAGTGACACAGATTATTTTCCAGATCTTTCTTCAAAGAAAATTATTGCGGCAATAAAAGTAGAGCCTTTTCAAATTTGTTTCCCCAAGGCTGTTGTTGTAGATTCATTTACCACATCTGGTCTTCGAGACGAAAAATAGCATAAACCGAGTTTAGATTATATTCTCCAAACTGGGCTGTTTTATACCTATTCATTCCCATATAACTTAGGGTAATTGCAATTCCATTTTCATAATCTTTCCAGCAAACAAAGATAGCGCTATGTTCCACGCCATACCATTGATGATTTATGTGATAAACCCAATCGCCAGGTTGCAACATGTTTTTAGGAGCAAATGGGCCAGCCTTTTTTGTCATGTAAAGTTCATTCTTTTTAAAGCTTTGAGCCTCAAGTTTTGAATAAATTGCATTTAAGTAATCCCAACAAGATCCCATTATGACAGTACTGTCGATATACGAAAGCTGATATGCATTTTGCAAAACAAAGTTTGCTCCTAGCGAACAATCTTCGCACCATGGTATTCCCAACACTCCGTTTGTGACGCAGCTATCCTGTTTTAAAACCCAAATATTTACGCTGTCCTGCTCCCAAGCCCATTTTAACAAATTTTCGTTATAAACGCAATACATCAGGTCGAGCTTGTCGGTAGAGTAGGTTGTTGTGTCTTTTGCGATAAAATTTATTCTTTGCGCTGGTAGAATATTCGAAATAACTGTTAAGCTAAATATTACTAAGAATATGTGGGTAAGGTATTTCATTATTCTATTTGAGATAAAATTTTATTAATACAAAAAAAGACCGAATTTCGTCGGTCTTTCTTGCTCCCCCTCTTGGACTTGAACCAAGGACCCCCTGATTAACAGTCATAAAAATGCAATTTTCGATGCAATTTTCTATGTTTTTGATTCTTATCATTTTGCAGTAATACCAATGAATTTATTTACATTTTTTGTTTGTTGTTATCAGTTTAATTATTATATTTGTATGCAAATCGTATGCAAATTATTTCATTTGCATACACAAACAGTCCGACTATGATAGACAATATTTCGATCTCGATTTACCTTGACACTAGAAGAGAAAAAGCCAATGGTAAATTCCCTGTAAAGTTAAGAGTTTTTGTAAATAATCCGCGTAAGCAAAAGTTTTATCCTACTAAATATGACTTTTCCCAAAACGAGTTTGATAAGATTTTTAACAGTAAAAAGTTAAATCAGCAGAATAAAGACATTAAGATGGATTTGCTGGCTTTAGAGAGTAAGGCTCACAAGATTGCTAGTAAGATCGACCCTTTTGATTTTGATAGCTTTGAGAATGTCATGTTTAATTATTCTGGC
The DNA here is from genome assembly GCA_028698395.1 of Weeksellaceae bacterium. The sequence continues at coordinate 1,300 of JAQVDG010000115.1, read as the reverse complement.
AATCTCGACAATGCATTTATGATATACAATGATATTGTAAAAGACCTAAGGGAAACTGATCGTGTAGGTTCTGCTGAATCATACGAACTTAGCATGAAGTCGATTAAAGTTTTTATTGGTGCAATTTTCCCGCAATACAAAGGAGTTTTAGGATTTAGGTATGTAACACCTCAATTCTTGCATAAGTACGAAAAGTACATGACAGATCAAGGTAAAAGCCTAACAACTGTTGGTATATATTTGAGATGCCTCAGGGCTGTTTATAATAAGGCTATTGATAAGAAAATTGTCGATGTGACACATTATCCTTTCGGCAAGAAAAAGTACCAAATACCTGCTCCTAGAAAGACTAAAAAGGCATTGTCCAAAGAGCAATTGAGCCTACTCTTCCATGCTAAACCCGGCAATAAGGAACAAGCTAAAGCCAAGGATCTTTTTTTCTTTTCTTATTCCTGCAATGGGATGAATTTCAAGGATATTGCTAATCTGCAGTATAAAAATTATGATGGAGAGACAATCCAATTTTGCAGAGCGAAAACAAAAAACACTCAGCGTGACCAGGCTCCAGTAGTTGTTTATTTGAACGATTACATCAAATCAATAATTTTAAAGTATGGTAATAAGGTGATATTGCCAGATAATTACATTTTTGATATTGTAGACCATACACTCGATGCTGATAAACAACGACAACAATTGAAAAATTTCATCCGTGCAATAAACCAAAGTTTTACTACTTTTGCTAATAATAACGGAATATCCGGTAATATATCCAGTTACTGGGCCCGCCATTCATTCGCAACCAATGCCATCAGGAGCGGCGCGAGCATGGAGTTCGTGAGTGAAGCGTTGAGTCACAGCAATCTCAAAACTACGCAAAACTATTTTGCTGGTTTTGCAGATGAGGCTAAAAAGGATATTTCAAATAAATTAATGGATTTGTAAATATGCGTATAATGGAATCAGACTATTTTTATCTTAACGATGATTTTTGGAAGAATTTAGAAAAGCTTCCAGCTTATGCTTCTTTATATAATGAGTTTACTAAGAATAAGCACATTAAATACATTCCATCACCTGAAAGTGTAAAATATCACAGACCATGTTTCTTTTACGATTTTTATATTGCTGTTTTACTGCTTTGTGGAGATGAAAATACATTAACTATTGATGCAACTCATAAAGTCTCTCGTGTTGGTTTTTACAAAGCTTATGGAGAATCATATAGAGAGGGAGTAAGCTTTTTTTCTAATAGAAATTTTAATACTATGCAATCCATTGTTTCGGATACCGTATCTTT
>JAQVDG010000114.1 GCA_028698395.1 Weeksellaceae bacterium | reverse complement strand
AATACCAGAGAATTTCGAGCGATTTGAAAACCTGATTAAAGATTTTTGTACCCATATTGGGCAAACAATAAAAAGCAGTAAAAAACTTGCAGAAATGATGGCGGGCAAAGCCCGCCTTCTTTCTGAGGTTATTGAGAAGGCATTGACAAGCGATGAGAACAACAGCGAAGACAGTACCCTGAAAGACCAAATGAATGCTTTTAAGCAAATTCTGATACACGACATTACACCTAAAGGATTTGCAGATGTTTACGCCCAGACTATTGCTTATGGTATGTTTGCTGCTCGTTTGCACGACCCCACCTTGCCAACATTTAGCAGACAGGAAGCGGCTGAATTGATCCCAAAATCAAATCCGTTTTTGAGAAAATTGTTTGGCTACATAGCAGGACCTGACATTGACGACCGGATTAAATGGATTGTAGATAGTTTGACAGATATTTTCTTGGCTTGCAACGTTGATGAAATTTTGAAAAATTACGGCAAAAGCACAAAAATGGAAGACCCGATAATCCATTTTTACGAAACCTTTTTGAGCGAGTACGACCCAAAATTGCGTAAAGCCCGTGGCGTTTGGTACACGCCTGCACCCGTTGTAAATTTCATTGTTCGTGCCGTTGACGATATTTTAAAAACCGAATTTGATTTACCTCAAGGACTTGCCGACACGAGCAAAACCAAAATAAAAGTTGACGTACAAGGGAAAAAGATAGAACAGGAAGTACACAAAGTACAGATACTTGACCCTGCAACAGGCACAGGCACTTTTTTAGCTGAAGTAATCAAACATATTCACAAAAAACTTGAAGGACAACAAGGTATTTGGAGTAATTATGTAGAAACACATCTTTTGCCTCGCCTCAATGGTTTTGAATTGCTAATGGCAAGTTATGCAATGGCACATTTGAAACTAGATTTGCTTTTAACCGAAACAGGCTACAAACCAACATCCAACCAACGATTTAGAGTTTACCTGACCAATAGTTTAGAAGAACACCACCAAGACACAGGAACTTTATTTGCCAATTGGCTGAGTACTGAAGCCAATGAAGCCAACCACATCAAAAGAGATTCTCCCGTTATGTGTGTAATTGGAAATCCGCCTTACAGCGGTATTTCTTCTAACAATGGCGAATGGATAAGCAATTTGATTGAAGATTATAAATACGTTGACGGTGTTCATTTCAATGAACGCAAACATTGGCTTAATGATGATTATGTAAAGTTCTTACGTTACGGACAGCATTATATCGAGAAAAACGGAAGCGGAGTTTTAGCCTATATAAATCCTCACGGATTTTTAGACAATCCAACTTTTAGGGGAATGCGTTGGCATTTACTCAAAACCTATGATAAAATTTACACCATAGATTTACACGGTAATAGTAAGAAAAAAGAAACTGCACCTGATGGTTCAGCAGACGTAAATGTTTTTGACATTATGCAAGGGGTAAGCATTAATATTTTTGTAAAAACAGGGAAGAAAAAATCTAACGAATTAGGGAAAGTGTTTCACTATGATTTGTTTGGTAAACGAGAAATGAAATATGATTTCCTTTCTGAAAATTCACTAAGAGATGTTGAATTTAAAGAATTAGCATATAACAAACCCTATTACTTTTTTGTACCTAAAGATGATTTAGGAAGAGAATTATATGAAAAAGGGTTTAAGGTTAGCGAAGTGTTTGAAAATTTTACATCAGGGATGGTTACAGCCAATGATAAATTATCAGTGTTCAAGACCATAAAAGAGTTAAACGAAACAACGGATAATATTCTGACTTCTGAAAATCCTTATACGGAATTTAAGATAAAAGACTCGCGGAGAGTATCTAAAGAAGGTAGATTAGATGATTTAAGAAATGCAAGAGCAAAAGGAGTTATGAAAGTTCATTTTAGACCTTTTGATTTTAATTTTATGTACCAATTTGATAAGAATGAACATTGGATAAATTCACCAAGAAATGACGTAATGCAACATTTTGTCAAAGGCAATAATATTGGTCTTGTAGTTGCCAGACAATGTGCTGATGATTGGAAGTATGTGCTTTGTACAAAGTACGCAAATGATTTTAACCTAACGGGAACGGCAGGTAGGTACGGTTCAGGTTATACATTCCCTCTCTATATCTACCCAGAAACTAACGGTCAACAAACCATTGAACAAACAACAGAAAGAACGCCCAACCTAAATATGGAAATAGTAGAAAAGATTGCCATAAGCATTAATCACGTTTTTCTTCCTGATGAAAATATTGTTTGTGATTTAACCGAAGGTGTTGATGGTTCTTTTTCACCTTTAGACATTCTCGATTACATTTATGCCGTTTTACATTCGCCTGCTTACAGAGAGAAATACAAAGAGTTTCTAAAAATCGATTTCCCGAGAGTGCCTTATCCAAAAGACCAAGACACGTTTTGGCAATTGGTAAAATTGGGTGGAGAAATCCGTGAAATCCATTTGTTGGAAAGTCCAACTGTTGAAAATTATATTACACAATATCCCATAGATGGCGATAATATGGTGGGCAAGCCCCAATTTAAAGACGGTAAAGTTTACATTAACGAAACCCAGTATTTTGACAAAGTTCCGCAAGTTGCTTGGGAGTTTTACATTGGTGGTTATCAACCCGCTCAAAAATGGCTAAAAGACCGCAAGGAAAGGAAATTAGAGTTTGATGATATTTTGCATTATCAAAAAATAATTGTTGCATTGACTGAAACAGACAGATTAATGAAAGAAATTGATAAAATTGAAATAGAATGAAAAAGCCCTCGCTTCACAGCCACACACATTGCCAAGCCCCACGAGCCAACGCTAAAACCAAAGCTTGTCAAAGAGTGTGTCTGTCCCAACGCACGGCAGACCGAAACGAAGTAGCAAATTGATAGAAAAATGACAGAAAAAATAACCGAACGGCTAACAACGTGTATAAAACATTTGGCGGTCAGTAGTTTATCGAGCGGTACAGCTCGTATTAAAAGTAGTTGTAACTTGATAGAAAATAGCTTCGAAATGCCAAACGTTTCATACACGCAACCGTTAGGCGACATTTTGAGAAGAAACGCAAAACACAAAAAAAATGAAAGAAAAAAACTTACCTAAAATTTATCAAGTTATTGGAATAATTGCTTTTACTTATGCAGTAATGTTATTATTGTATGCAATTTACTATCAGTTTTTCTACGTTGACGGAACTTGGTTTCACGGATTCACAGCAAATGGATTTTCGGTTTTAAGCGGACTAATTTGGATTGGAATTCTGTTTACATTTAAAAGGTTTTTAAACAAAGTACTCAATTATACCAAATCAAACTCGTTGATTAATGCATATCTGATTTTTTTAGGTATTACAACCTTATCATTAGCAACTGTTGTTTATAAATCACTAAAAGTTTACTCATCGCTCGAAAAAGGAGAAACTTTTAATTCTTTAACTACCTTTGCTTCTACATCAATTTTAGGAGCTATATTTCTTTTTATTTCAAACTTTGCAATCATACTTATTTGTTTTCTTTTAGGAAATCAAATAAGAAAAATAGATATAATTGAAAAACAACTATTCAAAATACTTGGCTTTACATTTATTGGTTATGGAATTATTTCATTATTAGTAACTTTTGGTCTATTAGGTACTGACGCTTTTCAATTTTTAATAAAGGCTGGCTTGTCAATTTTAATCGGATTAATTATTAAAAAAGTATTTAAAATGAATTATTCAGACCTAAATGAGTTGACAAATTATGAAAACTATGTAAAAACGTCATCATCTAAAATAATAACTGAACAAAAAAAGGAAAGTTATAAACTTAAAAAAACAATAACCAACAAAAACACATTTGTCAAAGAAAACACAAAAGAAACATATACACAAAACGCAGAATTACCTATATTAGATTTAGAGAGACTTGAAAATAAGGAATTGGTTCTTTCATATTTCAAAAATCTACCAATTACGGAATTGAACCGATTGGAAAATATTGTCCAGAATAAATACGATCAGAATTTGACAAACGAACAAAAACACAATTTAGTTTTACATTATATTGTAGAAAATAAATTGTATGACCATCAACGATTTTTACCAAAATAACTGATAAAAAAACGGCGTACAACAAGCATATTGGCTCAATTGCGAGCATAACTGAACGCAACTTTTGTCTTTATAACTCGCCCTGCGTCAAGCGGCAAAACGTTGTGCAACATATTAAGAGACGAAAAATCACGCGATTATGATAGAAACAAAACATCTTACTAAAAAATTTGGAGAATTTGTAGCAGTTGATGATTTAAATCTATCAATTGAAAAAGGAGAACTATTCTCACTACTTGGATTAAATGGAGCAGGAAAGACAACTACCATTAAAATGCTTTCTTGCTTGATTCTTCCTACAAGTGGTAATGCTACAGTATTAAACAAAGATTTAATTAAAGACTCTCAATACATTAAGCAAAGGATAAATGTATCACCTCAAGAAACTGCAATTGCACGAAACTTGAACGTTGAAGAGAACCTTGAAATGATTGCGGGCATATATGGCCTCTCAAAAAAAGTAATTTCTGACAAGGTTGAGGAAATGATAACTGTCTTTAATCTTACTGAAGTTCGCAAGAAAAAAGCCAGATTACTTTCAGGAGGAATGCAAAGACGTTTAAGTATAGCGATGGCATTAATCACTGACCCTGAAATATTGTTTCTTGACGAACCCACATTGGGATTGGATGTAATCGCTCGTAGAGAGTTATGGAGTAATATTAAGAAACTTAAAGAAAAAACCACGATTATCCTGACAACACATTATTTAGAAGAAGCAGAAGCCCTTTCGGACAGAGTTGCTATTATACAAAAAGGCAGAATTCAAGCTATTGGCACAGTTGCAGAAATCCTCAATCAAACCAATACAAAAAAGTTGGAGGATGCATTTGTTTTACTAAATGAGGAGGAACAATCAATATGAAATATATCTATTTTGCACAACGGAATTTCAGAGAAATACTAAGAGACCCTCTCTCACTGATATTAGGGATTTTATTACCAGTATTCTTTATTTTATTGTTTTCTACAATATCAAAAAATGCTCCCATTGAAGTTTTCAAACCTGTAAGCATTGTACCAGGCATAACAATATTTGGATTCACGTTTATTACAATGTTTTTAGGTCTATTAATTGCAAAAGATAAAAGCACATCATTTTTAACCAGACTTTTTATCTCACCACTTAAACCTAAAGATTTCATAATTGGATATTCCATTCCACTTTTACCATTTGCTCTGATTATTGGTGTTGCGTGTTTAATTGTTGGTTTATTTGTGGGACTACCGGTATCATTAAAAATCGTTTTTACGCTGATTTCATTCATACCTTACATACTATTTTCTGTATTTGTTGGTATTTTCTTAGGAGTAGTATGCAATGAAGCCCAAATTATGGCAATAGGAAATATTTACATAATTGCAAGTGCATTACTTGGAGGAGCATGGATGGATTTAAATATACTCGGAGACACGATTAAGAATATTACAGAGTTTTTGCCTTTTTCCCATGCAATAGAGTTTTCGAGAATCATATTGTCTGATAGGCAGGAAAATGTTTGGATTCATTTGATAATAGTTTCAGGTTATACGATAATATTTTTCTTTTTATCGGTATACTTTTTTACTAGGAAAATGAAATCAGACAACAAATAGAATGAATGAAATACGTTGCACAACATCGTGTATAAAACATTTGGCAGTCAGTGCGTTATCGAGCATTGCAGCCCGTATCAAAAGTAGTTGTAACTTGATAGGAAAGTGCTTCGAAATGCCAAACGTTTCATACACGCAACCGTTGGCAAGGATTTATAAGTGAAATGCTCTTTTTTGGTATTTAAAATGCCTCAAAAGGTATTAATAATTGTGGGTCAAATGTGGTTTTGGGAAGAATGTTGGCAGTGGGATTACTTACCGAAAATCCGATTAACCGAATTCCGTGCTTCTCTAAATCTATCGATTCCAAAAGATTTTTTGCCAATCTAATAAATTCCTTAGCCGATGTAAAACAATATTCTGCAGTTTGGCTTCGAGTAACTTGCCTGAAATCACTTCGTTTTATTTTTAGTGTAAATGTATGTCCTTGAAAGTGAGCTTTCTCAACACGTTTTTCCAATTCTTCGGCAAGATTATTGAAACGAGCGATAATGTGTTCTTTTTCCATAATATCTTCGCCAAAAGTTTGTTCACATCCTACTGACAAGCGTTTTCTATTAGGTTCTACTTTGCGGTGGTCATTACCTTGTGCAAATTCAGCAAAAAGTTTCCCGACTTTCCCGAAATTTTTAATCAAAAAGCTTTCTGATTTTTCCCGTAAATCTTTTCCCGTACGAATACCAAATTTGTGCATACGTTCTGCTGTAACTTGTCCTACACCCCAAAAAGCTTCTATTGGCAAGTTTTCGATTACTTTTATTGCTTTTTTGGGATGTATAACGGTCAAACCATCAGGTTTTTGCATGTCGGAGGCTGTTTTTGCCAAAAACTTGTTGTACGAAACTCCGGCAGAGGCGGTGAGACCAAGTTGCGATTTTATTTTTACTTTGATTTCCTGTGCAATCTCTTGTGCGAGAATAATACCGAGTTTATTTTCTGTAACATCTAAAAAAGCTTCGTCAAGTGACAGCGGTTCAATTAAGTCGGTATATTCGCTAAAAATGTCATGAATTTGTTTTGATATCGATTTGTAAACCTCAAATCGATGTGGTGCAAAAATTACGTG
>JAQVDG010000113.1 GCA_028698395.1 Weeksellaceae bacterium | reverse complement strand
GGGGAATTCAAAGGGAAAGGGGTAACCCCCCCCCCCCCCCCGCAACCTCGCAAATCCTCCGTCCGTTGTATGCCATGCTGAAAAAGAACCAACAGCACAAACAGCACATTTGGTTTTTGCAGACACTCAAGTCAACGCAAGAAAAACCAAAAGAGCTATTTTTACCAACGCTCGACAGAAATAAAAATTAAAGTGAATGAATAAAAAGGACTTATCAGAATCGGACATAAAAGCAAAGTTTATCACACCTGCGATACTGAAGGCAGGTTGGGACGAACTGACTCAGCTTGGGCGTGAGATATTTTTCACGGATGGACGCATTTACGTGAAAGGAAAACTGACCGCAAGAGGAAAAAGAAAATTTGCTGACTATATCCTATTCTATACGCCAAATGTACCAATTGCCATCATTGAAGCAAAAGACAACAAACATTCAGTAAAAAGTGGCATTCAGCAAGCACTTGATTATGCCAATATTTTAGACATTCCTTGTGTTTTTAGTAGCAATGGAGACGGTTTCTACTTCCATGACAAAACCGCAACGGACGGACAAAAAGAAAAAGAACTTTCATTGGATGAATTCCCAAGTCCTGAAACACTTTGGGAGAAATACAAACAATACAAAGGAATTGAAAGTAATGAAGTTGAAGAAGTTGCTTCCCAGGAATACTTCCAGGATGAATCTGGCAGATCTCCAAGGTATTACCAGCAGATTGCGATAAATAGAACGGTTGAAGCCGTTGCGAAAAAGCAAAACCGAATTCTTTTGGTCATGGCAACAGGAACAGGAAAAACATATACTGCTTTTCAAATCATTTACAGACTTTGGAAAAGTGGTGCAAAAAAACGAATCCTGTTTCTTGCCGACAGAACCGCACTCATTGACCAAACTGCCAGAGGTGATTTCAGGCATTTTAAAGATGCCATGACTATTATCAAGCACAAACAAATAGACACTGCGTACAATATTTACTTGGCTTTATATCAGGGATTATCGGACAGTAAAACAGAAGATGCATACAAGCAATTCAGCCCAGATTTTTTCGATTTGGTTATCATAGATGAGTGCCACAGAGGAAGCGCAAAAGAAGACAGCAAATGGCGTGAAATACTCGACTACTTTAACAAGGCAACTCATATCGGTTTAACTGCAACACCAAAGGAAACAACAGAAGTTTCAAACATTGAATATTTCGGAGACCCGATTTACACTTATTCTTTGAAACAAGGAATTGATGACGGTTTCCTTGCCCCTTATAAAGTGGTTAAAATCACATTGGATATTGATGCCGAAGGCTGGAGACCTCCCAAAGGCTATTTAGACAAAGATGGGAATCCAGTAGAAGACAGAATCTACAACCGAACAGACTTTGACCGAAACATCATTGTTGAAGAAAGAAGAAAACTAGTTGCAAACAAAATCACCGAATTTCTAAAAGGAAACGACCGATTTGCTAAGACCATTGTTTTCTGTGTAGACATTGAGCATGCCGAAGGCATGCGAACGGCATTAGCAAACGCCAATGCGGATGAAGTTGCAAAAAACAGTAAGTACGTTATGCAAATTACAGGCGACAATGAAGAAGGAAAACGTGAGTTAGACAGCTTCATCAATCCTTCTGAAAAATACCCGGTGATTGCCACTACTTCTAAATTGATGACCACAGGTGTTGATGCGCAAACCTGTAAATTGATTGTTTTGGACAGCAACATAGGTTCTTCAACGGAATTTAAACAGATTATTGGTAGAGGAACTAGAATAAATGAAGAATATGGTAAAACCTATTTTACCATTATGGATTTTAGAAACGTTACCAATCATTTTGCCGACCCTGACTTTGATGGTGATCCTGTAATGATTAAGCAAGTAAGTGAACATGATGACCTCACAGGAACTGAAAATGAAACCACCGAAGAAGTTATCACCGATATTGTAGATGGAGAAGAAATTAAATTCCCTGAATATCCGGAAATTGAAGGCGGAGGAGACATTATTGAAGAACCGAGAGTGAAAATTCGAGTGGATGGCGTCCAGGTGAAAGTGGTAAACGAACGTGTTCAATACTTAGGTGCAGATGGTAAGATCATTACGGAAAGCATTCGAGATTACACCAAAAAAAGTGTCAACGAAAAATTTAAAAGCCTTGATAATTTCCTGAATCGTTGGAATGCTTCTGAACAAAAGAAAGCCATCATTGACGAATTGGAAGACCAAGGCATCTTCTTCGAACCCTTAAAAGAAGAAGTCGGAAAAGACTTTGATCCTTTCGATTTGATTTGTCACGTAGCTTTTGATGCAAAACCATTGACCAGAAAAGAGCGAGCAGAAAACGTAAAGAAACGCAACTACTTCACAAAATACGGAGTCAAAGCCCAAGCGGTAATCAATGCTTTATTGGATAAGTATTCAGATGATGGACTGGTAACCATTGAAAATACAGAAGTTTTGAAGCTCGACCCATTAAATAAATTGGGAACTCCTTTGGAACTTATCAACGCATTTGGAAGCAAAGCAGAATACATCAAAGCATTAAAAGAATTAGAACAAGAACTTTATAAAACAGGTGCATAATGGGTGTGGGTACTTTTTCTCAAATTTATATCCAAGTAGTTTTTGCAGTAAAAGGCAGAAACAGCTTGATACATCCCAGTTGGGAAGAAGAGTTGTATAAATACATTACAGGTATCGTTCAAAATAAGAAGCAAAAAATGTTAGCCATTAATGGCATGCCGGACCATATTCATTTTTTAATAGGGATGAAACCTTCGTGTTGCTTATCTGATTTGGTGCGAGAAGTGAAAAAGAGTTCAAACAATTTTATTAAAGAGAAGAGATTGTCAAAATTCAAGTTTGAATGGCAAGAAGGCTATGGTGCTTTCTCTTATTCTCATTCAGCATTAGATAATGTAATCGCATATATAAACAATCAGAAAGAACACCACAAAACCAAATCATTTAAAGAAGAATACAAAGATTTTTTAATAAAATTTCAGGTTGAGCATAAAGATGAATATCTCTTTGAATGGATAGAATAAAAACGAATCCCATAGATTCAAATATGTATAAAAAGGGAAAAATACAATGACACGAACCCGAAGGGTTCAAATATGTATAGAAAAGAAATAATGAACAAACAATACGACCCCGATGGGGTCGAACGAAAACAAAGAAAAATTAATCTATAGGCATTCAATCCCTACGGGATTTAAAATAAAAATTACAATGGCAAACGTAGCAGCAGTAATAAATAGCATTCGCAACATCATGCGTCAAGACCGAGGAATCTCTGGTGATGCCCAACGACTGGAGCAATTGGGATGGATGTTATTCCTAAAAATAATGGACGATAAAGACAGGGAATTAGAAATCATTAAAGACGATTACGTTTCCGTCATTCCTGAAAAATTTCAATGGCGCAATTGGGCCGCAGACCCGGAGGGAATCACCGGGGATGAATTGCTTGAATTTATTGACAGCAATGCTCAAAACAACAAAGGGCTTTTTGCTTCTCTTAGAGCATTGAATGCGCCTAAACACCCCAAACGAGCAGCCATTGTTCGTGAAGTATTTCAAGGTTCAAACAACTATATGAAGTCAGGTTATGAGATGCGGAAAGTCATCAACAAGCTCAATGAAATTGACTTCAACAACTCGGAAGACAAACATATTTTCGGCAATATTTACGAAAGCATTTTGCAGGAATTGCGTGATGCGGGTAATAAGGGTGAATACTATACGCCAAGAGCGATAACGCGACTGATGACCCAAATGACCGACCCAAAATTGGGCGAAAAAGTATTGGACCCCGCAGCGGGAACGGGCGGATTCTTAACGGCTGCCATCGATCACGTGCGGGAACACTATGTCAAAACCGTTGATGACGAACACATTTTACAAAAGAGCATTACAGGTTGGGAGTTAAAACCCGTTGCCTACGTGCTGGGCTTGACCAACCTGATTTTGCACGACATGGATGTGCCCGACTACCATTATATGGACAGTCTGAAAAAAGAATACAACAGCATTGGGCGTAAAGACCAGGTAGATGTTATATTGGCAAATCCACCTTTTGGAGCAAGTATAGCCGATGGCGTAGAAACCAACTTTCCGGCAACCTATCGTTGCAAGGAATCTGCCGATTTGTTTGTGATTTTAATGTTACAATTACTAAAACCCAACGGTCGTGCCGCCATTGTTTTGCCCGATGGGTCCATTACTGGCGATGGCGTAAAAGCCAGAATTCGTAAAAAACTTTTGACCGATACTAATTTGCACACCATTGTGCGATTACCGCAAAGCACCTTCTTTCCGGCCACCGTAAGCACCAATTTATTGTTCTTTGAAAAAGCCAGCCCTACCAAAGACATTTGGTACTACGAACACCGACTGCCCGAAGGACAAAAAAGCTATTCTAAAACCAAACCCATACAGTTCCATGAGTTTGAACCTCTAATAAAATGGTGGAATAACCGAGAAGAAAACGACCAAGCTTGGAAAGTCAATATCAATGATTTAAAAGATTGGGATTTGGATATTAAAAATCCAACTGTTGAAGAAAAGGAAGAACTAAAATCTTCAGCCGAAATTCTGAATTTACTTAGTAAGAATTTTCAAACAGGAAAATCTATGATTAATGAACTTCAAACTTTAATCAAAGGATGAAAGCAACGGATTCATATTGTCTAATTAATGAAAGTCCGTTAAAGGGGATTATTCTGTACTATTCAAATGTGGTATTGGAAAATATTAAGCCTGTAAAACTTAAAACTGTAATTTCTGAAATTCAAACGGGCAAGACACCGCCAAAGGCGAATTCTAAATATTATGAAAGTCAGGACATTGATTGGTTTAAACCCAGTGATATTGGAAGAAGTAAATATTTGGAAGAAGCAAAAGAAAAATTTTCAGAAATCGCATTAAAAGAAAAAAAAGGCACATTATACCCGAAAAATACCTTGCTGATAATAGGCATTGGTGGAGGTGTTGGGCGTGTTTCATTATTAAAGAACGAAGGTTCTTCAAATCAACAAATCACAGGTATTCTTTTTAAAGATGAAATTTTTCCTGAATGGGGATATTACTACTACTTGGTGCGAGAAGATTATATAAAGTCTCAAGCTAAAAGCATGTCATTTCCAATTTTAAATCAATCAAAGATTAAAAATCTGGAATTCAAATATCCATCTAGAGACGAACAGATTGAAGTTTGCAAATTTCTTGACCATTGTTGGGAATGCTATTTGAAAAATGAACTTCCTAAAGTTGAAGCTTTTCAGATACCTACAGAATTAAAAAAATACACGATAAAGCAGTTTCGTATCATTAAACTTGATGAAGAAATTAAGGGGGTGATTAAAACTCAAAAACACCTTCTAACCCAACTCAAGCAATCTATATTACAAGAAGCCATACAAGGCAAACTCACGGAAAAATGGCGCAAGCAAAACCCGGATGTAGAACCGGCAAGTGAGTTGCTCAAACGCATCAAAGCTGAAAAAGCTCAACTCATCAAAGAGAAAAAGATAAAAAAAGAAAAACCTCTGCCTCCCATTACAGAAGACGAAATTCCTTTTGAAATTCCTGAAAATTGGAGTTGGTGTAAGTTAGGTGAAATTAATAATACTTTTTTAGGCGGTTCTGCTTTTAGTAGCTCAAGATTTTTAAAATCTTCTTCAAACCAAGTAGTTAGAATAAGTAATGTTAAAAATGACAAGCTTGATTTAATTAAAAATGCTGTTTTTATTGATGAAATTAATGCTAATGAAAATTTGCGCAACGAATTATTTCCTAATGACATAATAATAACTATGACTGGAACAAGGTTGAAAAGAGATTATTGCTATACTGTTCTTTTAAAGAAGAATGACTTTATTAATAAAAAGTTGTTTTTGAATCAACGTGTTGGTTGTTTTAGACTAAATAACTCAATTGAAACAGGATTTTTAATAAAAGTTTTAAAATCAACGGATTTGCTTGAGCCAGTTTTTCAATCTTCAACTGGTTCTGCTAATCAAGCTAATATTGGTAAAAATGCTTTATTGAATATTTTAATTCCACTACCACCATTTGAAGAACAAAAAATAATAGCAGAAAAAGTAGAAACCTTAATGAAAAAGTGTAATGCCTTAGAACAAGAAATCACCCAAAGCGAGCAACACGTCAATATGCTTATGCAAGCGGTGTTGAAAGAGGCGTTTGAGGGTAAAAAAGAAGAAGCTTATGCCTAGACTAAGACAAATAACCATAGAGGGCTACCGCTCTATTTCAGAGCAAGTAGTTATCAACTTTCCTGAAAATCAACCAACAGTTCTAATTGGTGAGAATAACTCTGGTAAATCAAACATCATTAGAGCTATCGAGCTCATGTTTGGAGAATTTCACCCAAAGTATAAAAAGCTAGATGATTACGACCACTTTGATAGAGACCCTCAAAACCCAGTTTACATAGAAGCTTCAATATCTGGTCTAAATGGTAAGCTGTCAAATTACGGCCAGCCTTTTGGGTGCAGCGGTTTTCGATTTAAAGCTGAAAAAGGAAAAGAAACAGAGTATGTTGGCATCCAAACCGAAAACGGTGCTGAAAACAAATATGTTTCTGGTGAATTACGGGAAGAACTTCTTTGTGTAGTCGTCAACTCAGAGCAAAACTTGAATTACCAATTAAGTTATGAGTCCGCTCTGAAAACCCCGTTTTTTTCAAATTGCTGAAAAACGCAGTTTCGCCGGAAAAATGTGATTACTTTTATTGCCTAAGAATATATTCACAATA
>JAQVDG010000112.1 GCA_028698395.1 Weeksellaceae bacterium | reverse complement strand
TCAAATCCGGCTTTCACTCAAAAATATGGAAGGAGTTGAAGAAGTTTTATCGGATGTTGAAGCACGGGTTGCAGAAATTTTCAGAGAAAAATTAGGAACGAGAGAAGTTGTAAACGAACAAGATGTTGAACAAGTTATTGCCATTATGGGGCGACCTGAGCAATATACTGAAGGAGATGATTTTGAAGAAGACGAAAAAATTAATTCTTTTTCTTCATCCGAGAAAAAATCAAAAAAATTATACCGTGATCCGGATGATAAAATTATTGCCGGAGTTTTATCAGGAATTGCACATTATTTAGGAATCGAAACCTGGATAACACGAATCATCTGGATTCTTCTGTTTTTTGCCGATATTCCGTTGACTAACACCTCTTTTACTTTAATTTCCTATATTATCCTTTGGATTATTCTTCCCAAAGCAGAAACTTTAAGTCAAAAGTATGAAATGCACGGGCAAAGTGGTGATTTTGAATCCATTAAACAAAATATCAGTAAAACTTTTTCTGACATCACTTCATCCGGAAGTAAAACTTCAGATACTTTAGGAGAAGTGCTTCGAGTAATAGCCAAAGTCTTTTTAATTATCATTGGAATTTCCTTTATTTTTACCGGAATCAGCTTATTAATCGGCGGTATTGTTTCGGTCTTTGTTTTATCCAACGAAATTCCGTTCAGATTCTTTGATTATATCGTTGATTACAGTTGGCAAGAATGGACAGCTAAAACTTTAATTTTTCTTTTATTAACTATTCCGGCAATTTTATTCATCGTATTTGGTTTTAAATTATTTTCTAACCGTATAAAAATCAATCGGTTTTTAATAGGTAGTTGCTTGATTATTTGGTTTTTATCCATTGTTGGAATTGTGTTTTTAGGACAAAGTATTTATACTAATTTCCGTCAGGAAATTGAATTTTCAGAAACAAAATCATTTTCGTTAACCCAAGACACTTTACAAATTTCTTTTGAAGAATTTAAAAGTGTAAAAAAACCGCAAATCCGATGGAGTTTTAACAATAATTGGGATGGATTCATAGAATTTGAAGGAAAATTACACCGAATATTAAAAGAAAATATAGAAGTTCAAGCTTCGCCGGATGAACAAATTCATGTTGAAGTTAAATACCGTTCAAAAGGTTCCAATTTAGATGATGCACAAAAAAATGCAGAAGCTATTCATTTTCAATACGAAATAACCGAACAAGGTGATTTGGTGTTTGATAAATATATTTCAGTGGATAAAAATGTAAAATATCGTGATCAATCCGTGAAGATTATTGTGTATTTACCCAAAAGTAAAACCTTACATTCTCAAAACAGCCGCTACATCAGTTCCACTAAATCTCACTCAAAATCTAAAAAATATTACGACGGATACAATAAATTTTTTAAATTTGTAGATGAAAATTTTGAATGTCTGAATTGTTCAAATGAAAAAAAGAACACTTATTCCTTTGACTCTGAGACTTCTAAAGTGAAGATTAACTCAAAAGGAATCAAAATTCAAGACGGTGACGATAAAATAATTATAAACAAAAACCAAATCCAAGTTTCAGATGGTACAGATTCTATTAATATTGACTTCTCTGATAATTGATTTCATCACTTCTTTTGTCAGCCAATTTCTTTAGATCTCTTTTATTTCTAATACAAAAAACCGAATGTTGAATTTCGGTTTTTTTATTTTTCAATTGGATTTTAATCTATTTTCTCAAAAACTATGAAAGATTTAATCGGTCAGGCTATTCAAGATTATTATTTCAATAATTCACCTGAAGACATTCAAACGGAATCGTCTGTTTCAGAAATGGACATTCTGCCTGTTGCTCATTTGTTCCGAAACTATGCTGAAATGAATCGATTAGAAAAAAAAGCTTTGGATACAACTTACGGAAAAGTTTTGGATGTAGGTGCTGCTGCCGGACCACATAGTTTATACTTACAAAATGAAAAAAAATTAGCAGTTACTGCTTTGGATATTTCGCCGCTTTCCATTGAAATTTGTCGTTTAAGAGGTATTAAAAAAGCAATTTGTTCTTCTTTATTAGATTTTAATGAAGAAAAATTTGATACGATTTTACTTTTGATGAATGGAACCGGAATTTTTGAAACTTTTGACAAAATCGGAATATATCTTGAAAAATTAAAAACTTTACTCAACAAAAAAGGACAAATTCTCATCGACAGCACTGATATTATTTATATGTATGACGACCTTAATGGCATCAGTTTGCCACTGGATTCTTATTATGGAGAAGTTGATTATTTCGTTTACTACAAAGGAAAAGAAGAAGACCCAATGACTTGGTTGTACCTTGATTTTGAAAATTTAAAACGAATTTCTGCCAAACATGGTTTTAAAATTGAAAATTTAGCTCAAGATGGATTTGCCTACTTGGCTCGATTGAGCTTAGAAGCTGATAATTAGTTAAATTCTCTTTTTTCTGCTCAACAACTGATTTACCAACTGAAAAATAAAAAACGGCAACTTACAATTTGTAAACTGCCGTTTTACTTTTTATTAATCAGGATTATTGAACTACTAATTTTTGACTTTCCAATTTATTTGCTGATTCAAAAACAAGTACATAAACTCCTTTTGGTAACTGAATTTGAATTCTGTTTTTTCCTTGTAACTGATTTTCAGTTTGAAGCAAACGTCCGTTTATATCATAAATCTTAAGACTTCCATTTTCTTTTGATTCAACAAAGAAATGATTTTTAGTCGGATTTGGGTAAATTGTAAATCCGGAATCTTTTATTTCTGAAACTCCCATTTCGTCTTCTTCACCACATTCAAACGGATCAAAAAACACTTCTCCTAATTCTGAATCATCCAATTTATGAAAAATAACTTCTTCTACTTCTTCCGCTGTGGATTCTTGCTCTTCAATCCAGCAATTATGTAAAGCTTTTATGTCATTGGGCGTATTATTGTACAAAGCATAAATAACACCATCATTTCCATTTTCACTAAATACATTTAATCCAGGATTAAAATCATCTTCATCATCACTTCCGAAATTTGCCTTTGCTGTTCCTTGTAAAGTTACGCCCCATAAATTCCGTCGAATCTGATTATTTGTAACAATCATCCCTGTAGTACTGTACAAATTAATTCCACTTCCTCCCAACATAGGTTCTCCTTCTGTATCATTATCTTCAATAATATTATCAGCTATGATTCCGGACGAATTTCCCATGGAAGTAATTCCGTAACGGTTATCTTTCACAATATTTCCTTGAATTAAAATATTATTTTCTACTCCCACCAAACTGGAAGCTGAAATTCCTCCTACTTTTGTTAAACTACGGTCTCCGATTACCGTATTATTTATAATTTTAATAGTATCTGAAGGTCCGCTCGGTCCCATATTGATTTGAGGAGCATTCCCATTGGCTGTGTGGTTTCCATTGAAATAATTCCCTTCAATAATCGCTGCTACGGAAGTATTGGCTCCTGAACTCAAAGCAGCTTTCTCATTTGAATTAAAGTAAGAATTCATAATAATCGGACTTCCTTTAGAAAAAGAAATAGCACCTCCTGTTGAAGAACCGCTCCCGTTATTGGAAACTTCACAATCATACATTTCAAAATTTGCAGTTACTACTTTTAACCCACCTCCGTACTCAATTAAAGTGTTTTTGAAATAAATTTCTGATTCATCATAAAACCAAAAACCTTTATAATGATTTTCCGGGTCTGTTGCTGTAATCACAACTTGATGCTCACCTGCATCGCTTTTAAAATAGCCTTTTACGCCTATTTCAACATTTGAAACAATTTTTAAAGTCAAACCTTCATTCAAAAGCAAAGAATCATTTTCTTCCACCATTAAATCTTCGTGTAAAGTATAGGTATTTCCATCCACAGTTACTGTAGCAGGCGAAGCCGTTGCTATATCATCCAAAGTCCAATTCACTCCTGTATTCGGAGTCGAAAATTGTGCATTTAGTCCAACTAATAATCCGAATAGGAAAATTAGTGTTATTCGTGTTTTCATTTTTTCTTCGTTTTTATGATTAATTACTGTTTTTTCTTTGTTGTCCAAAAGGGTTTGCAAGTTAAAATAAATTACCGAAATTTGTCTATCTAAAACTGCGAAAACTCATAGAAGCTTTTAAAATAGAGAATAATAGTCTTTCTTAAAATTTATTTTAAATCTATGTTAACAAAAAAAACAAAATATGGGTTAAAAGCCATGAGTTATTTGGCTAAACATTCAACCGGACAACCTATATTGATTTCTGAAATTGCTGAAAAAGAAGCAATCCCTTTGAAATTTTTAGAAGGGATTTTATTGGATTTGAAAAGAAGCGGCACTTTAGATTCTAAAAAAGGAAAAGGTGGTGGCTATTTTTTAATCAAAAATCCCAAAGACATTACGATTGCTTCCATCATACGAATATTAGAAGGTCCCATCGCTCTTTTACCTTGTGTGAGTCTTAATTATTATAAAAAATGCGACGATTGTGTTGATGAATATACTTGTTCTTTGAACCGGGTTATGGTAGAAGTTCGAGATGAAACCTTAAAAATACTTGAAAATCAACATCTTGGAGATTTAATTTAGAATCAAAAAAAATTAATTATTTAGTATAGTAATTTAATAGACTTTTGTATCTTTGCAGGGTGTAGATTCTAAATAGCCTAAACCCCTATAAAGTCTATATAAAAAATCTTTTTTTAAGATTATTTGTGTGTTAGTTATTTAGCCTCATAGTTACTTCTCTACTGTGAGGTTTTTTTTATATCTATTATTTTGATGAATTGCTAAGAACCAACAAAAAAAACCTTTCTTAAAGAAAGGTTTTAGTCGGGGCGACTGGATTCGAACCAGCGACCCACAGCACCCCATGCTGATACGCTACCAGACTGCGCTACGCCCCGAAATCCCGGCAAAGTTAATAAGAAACTATCAAAAATCCGGTAACAAAAATCAGATAAGCCGAAATATCATTTTACAATCTAATTGAATGGGCTAAATTAAAAGTCAAAAATAAATTTAAACAACCTAAATTTGCCGAAAACAAAATAGGTATGAAGACAAAAATCATTGGTCTAATTTTTTTTCTTGGATTTAACTTTCTATTTTCCCAACAAAATGACCTGATTTATTTGGAAGGAAAAATAGGTAAATATCCGGTTTCTATGAATTTATTCTTATCATCTGATGAAAATGGAATCACCACTTATACAGGAAATTATTATTACCATTCACAAGAAATTCCAATTGCCATTTTCCAGAAAGAAAATAACTCAAACAAACTGACATTATATAATGGTGGCGACGAAGATTCGGCTGAAATTTTTGACGGAATCTTAGAAAACGGCACTTATAAAGGTGTTTGGAAACAAGGAAAAAAAAGTTTTCAATTCAAACTAAAAGATAGTTCAAAAAAGAATTCTATCGAATTAGTTCATCTAAAAAATTCAAGAGAAGTTCCTGTTTATACTCTAAACGACAGCTCCAAAATCAGTGGAACGTATTTATTTGATTGGATTCTTCCAAAAGATGAAAATTTACAACGTTATTTAGTTGAAAATCTATATTTATTCTTCTCTGATTTTGAAGAGAAATATTCAGATTTCACAACTTTTACTACTCGTGTTTTAGATGATTTTGAATCGGAATACACCGAAGAAATTAATTCCTATTTAAAAGAATTTGAAGGCGAAGATGAAGAAAATTATAATCCTTATTCATGGAATTATAGTTATGATAGTTTTTTTTATCCCTATATCAATACTGCCCGTTACCTTGTCATTTCCTACTATGGATACCAATACACCGGTGGAGCACATGGAATTTCTTATCAAAAATTTGCCACTTTTGACAAGAAGAAAAATACTTGGCTGAATTTATCAGATGTTTTAAACTTAGAAAACGAAGAAGAAATCACACAAGTTTTAGACAAAAAAATCCGGAAAGAATATCAAATTCCAATAGATATGAACTTAAATGAGCCCGAAAATTCCATTTTTATTTCTGCTGAAATTTTTCTTTCACATAATTTTACACTTTCTAAAAAAGGTATTACTTTTCATTATGGTCTGTATGACATGACTCCTTATGTGTATGGATTTTTTGATTTATTTGTGCCTTATGAAGATTTAAAACCGTATTTAAACAAACAATTTTCTTATTAGATAATTTATTCAAATTACATACTTAACACATTGATTATACGTTTTTTGATAAATAATTTAAACTCATTATAAACTAAATGGTTTAAAAAATATATGATTTTTAACATTTTTTTTTCACAAACCAACTATTATGAGTAATTTCAAGCCCGAAAATGCTTTTCTCATTAGAGAATTGAATTAAAATTGAATATTAATTTAATTAAATACAATATGAAAGTTGGGATTCCCAGTGAAATCTCGCTCAATGAACTTCGAGTAGCGGCTACGCCCAAAACAGTTCAGCGTTTAAAAAAGCAAGGATTTGATGTTTCCATTCAATCCGGAGCGGGAAAAAAAGCAAATTATTCAGATGAAGAGTTCTCAAAAGCAGGAGCTAACATTGTTTCAAGCCCTCAGGAGATTTACCAAAATTCAGACATTGTACTGAAAGTACAAGCTCCTACCGAGGAAGAAATCAATTTGATGCGTGAAAACTTAGTTTTATTGAGCTATTTATGGCCGGCACAAAATCAGGAATTACTGAAAAAATTAGCCAGTCAAAAAGTCAATGCAATAGCAATGGATGCTATTCCACGAATTTCACGAGCGCAGAAAATGGACGTTTTGTCCTCTATGGCAAATGTAGCAGG
>JAQVDG010000111.1 GCA_028698395.1 Weeksellaceae bacterium | reverse complement strand
GCTGTTGCAGTTTTTCTTTTTGTACTTTTAGTTCTTCCTCAGTGATTTGTGAAAACACAGCACCGCTCAGGAAAAAGAAAATAAGTGTAAATAATAAAGAATGCGTTAGTCTCATTTCAAGCTTGTATTGGGTTTGTATCCAGATGGAATAGAAAACGGAGTAGAACTTTCATCGAAAGTAAAATTATTGTATTCCAATTCCACTTTTTGTGTTTTTTTATCTTTTACCAAAACTATAACATTTTTTGGAAAATACTGAATACCTACTGTTGTCCATTTAGAATAAGAAATTTCTAATTCTTTCCCTGATTTTGGGTCTTTTAGGTAAGCTTTTGTTAAACGAAATTGATTATCAAAAGTATAAATTTGAATGTATTTTCCGTTTTTTGGTTTTTGTTCTAATTTTTCATTGTCATTATACGTTAAAACATAACTTCCTTTTTCGGCATTTAGCTGAAAATCATTTGGTTTTAATTCTAAAAACAAACGACCTAAAAGTAAATTTTGTAGTTTGTCGTAAGTAATGAAATTAACTTTCAATAGTTGGTTAAAATAGGAGAAATCACCGTCAATAAAAGTTCGGTTGACTTTTTCATAGGCTTTTAATCCGGAAGGAGTAATTTCTGCTCGTGCGGCATTAATTCCGAACTTTGATACATTAATCCAGATTTTCTGACCATTGCGAATGTAAATTTTCCCGTTCAATCCGACCGGATTTCCATCGATTTCTGCATTGATTTTGGATTGAATGCTGAGATGAACAAATTGAGGTTTTAGTGCTTCTACATTTTGAATAAAAGTAGAAGTTTTCATGTTTTCTGTATTTGCTCCAATTTCTTTTACACTGCCACAAGCTGTGAAAATGAACAAAAAAATCAAAAGTCCGTATGAATTAATTTTTTTCAAATTATTTTACCTGTCGTTATTAAAGTCTAAAACGGAATAATCACCCAAACTGATATTTCTTGAAACACCAAAATATTGTGCATTATTTCCAATCATGGAACCGGTAATATTTCCGTGGTCAATGATGCAATTCTCCTGAATCAAGCTATTGTCTATATTGCTGTGAATCACTTTTGTGCCATTTCCTAAGGAAACAAAAGGACCTACTTTTGAGTTTTCAATTACTACGTTTTCACCGATAAAACAAGGTGGAATAATCAATGAATTACTGATTTTGGCAGAATCCGGAATCTTTTCAAACTCTTGTTTTTCAAAATTTAAAATTTTGGAATTGGTTTGAACGGTTACTGTTTTATTTCCGCAATCCATCCATTCATCTACAGGTCCCAAGGTGAATTTTTTTCCTTTTGCCCGCATATTTTCTAAAGCATCTGTCAGTTGGTATTCACCGCCACCGCCTCGTAAATCATTTTCAATAATATGTTGAATTTCATTTTTTAAGCCTTCTCCGTCTTTGAAGAAGTAAATTCCAATAATTGCTAAATCCGAAACGAATTCTTTAGGTTTTTCTACAAAGTCTTCGATAACGCCATAAGCATCTAATTTTACTACACCAAATGCGCTTGGATCTTCTACTTTTTTAACCCAAACGACTCCGTCCGAATTCATGTCTAAATGGAAATTTGCCCGGAAAAGAGTATCGGCAAAGGCAACGACAACCGGCCCTGAAAGTGATTCTTTTGCCATCCAAACGGCATGAGCTGTTCCTAAAGGCTCTTCTTGTTTGTAAATACTTCCTTTTGCTCCTAATCGTTCAGCAATTGCTAAAAGTTGTTGTTCTACCTCTTCACCGAAATCGCCGATAATAAAAGCAATTTCATCTACTTTTTGTTCGGAAACTTTCGTGATATCTTCTGCTAATCGTTGAACAATTGGTTTTCCTCCAATCGGAATCAATGGTTTTGGAACGGTTAAAGTATGAGGTCTTAGTCGTGAACCCCGTCCTGCCATTGGAATTATTATTTTCATTTTTTTCTTTTTATTACAATTGAATATTAATTTTTTCCGGTACTTCCAAAACCGCCTGTACCTCTTTCTGTGGAAGATAATTCTTCTGTTTCAATCCATTCGGCACGTTCATGTTTGGCAATGACCATTTGAGCGATGCGTTCTCCATCTTCTACTATAAATGTTTCTTTGGAAAGATTAGCCAGAATCACACCGATTTCGCCACGATAATCTGCATCAATCGTTCCGGGGGAATTCAGACAAGTGATTCCTTTTTTTAAAGCTAATCCACTTCTTGGCCGTACTTGCGCTTCGTATCCTACGGGAATTTCCATAAATAATCCGGTCGGAATTAAAGCACGTTCCATAGAACCGATTGTAACCGGCTCTGATAAATTGGCACGTAAATCCATTCCTGCTGATGCAAAAGTTTCGTAATTTGGTAATGTGTGTTTGGATTTATTGATAACTTTTATTTTCATTTTTTTATTATTGATTTTATGGTTTGGTTGATAAATGTTTTTTCGTTGTAATAAATCAATCCCACGAATATAAGAATGAATACTGTCCCGATAAAATAATTTTCTCTAAAATTGTAAAAATAGATAAAAGAGAAGAAAACAGAACCACCCAAATATAAAGAAATTGCTTTTTTATCGTAAGGTATCGGATAGGATTTTTGACCTAAAACATAAGAAATCAACATCATGGAAATATAAACTGCTAAAGTAGCGATGGCAGAACCAATTAATCCGATTTTTGGAATGAGAATATAATTTAATAACAAAGTCAATACTGCTCCGAATACAGAAATATAAGCTCCGATTTTGGTTTTGTCTTGTAATTTGTACCAAACGGATAAATTGGTATAAATTCCCAACATAAAATTGGCTAAAATGATGTACGGAACGATTTCCATTGCATGCCAATATTCTTTTTCGGGAATATAAAATTGTTTAATCAAATCAGCAAAAACGATGATAACTAACGTGGCTAAACTTCCGAAAATAACAAAGTATTTAGTAACGGTTGCATATTTTATGGGTGCATCATCATTTTGAGCATAACTAAAAAAGAAAGGTTCAATTCCTAATGAATAAGCCATTCGGAATAAGACCATGAAAACACCGATTTTATATATAGCACCGTAACTTGCCAGTCCGAGTTCTTTGTAATTTTCGGGTAATAATAGGTTGAGAAGAACTTTGTCAAATGTTTCGTTTACCACAAACGCTAATCCGGCAATCATAACAGGGAAACTATATACCAACATTTCGTTGAGTAGTTTTTTATTAAATGACCATTTCAGTTGGAAATAGTAGTTTGACAACAATACGAGTGTGATTAAACTTGCTGTGAGATTAGCAATGAATAAGTAACCAACTTCAAAATTTGGAATGAAAAAATGAGTCAGTGAACTTTCGGAATGATTTTGTAAATAAGTGGGAAGAGAATACAGTAAAACAACCGTTAACCCGGCATTAATCAAAACATTGGTAATTTTGATAAGGCTGTATTTTCCTGCCTGTTGTTCTGCACGTAATAGGGCAAATGGAACAATAACCAAGGCATCCAATACTAAAATCCAGATTAGAAAGTCAACGATAAGCGGTGGAATACCGAAATAAGCATTAATATAAGCTTTAAATAAATAAACTAAACCAATAAAAACAGCTGTAACAGCCATTAAAAACAGAATTGTGTTGTTGATGATTTCTTGTTTGTTTTTCTGTTTGTTGTAAAAACGAAAAAAAGCAGTTTCCATTCCGAAGGATAAAACCACATTGAAAAACATCATCCATGAAAAAATGAGTGTATAATCGGCATAGGCGTTTGTGGGCAGCCATTTTATGTGGTACGGTGCCATAATGAACCCTATCATTCGCGGAACAACCGTTGCGATTCCGTAAATTAAAGTGGTTTTAAACAAGTTTTTGTAAACGTTCAAAATGGATTGTTTTTTAACACAACGGATTAAACCGGATTTTACTTTGCAAAAGTCCGTTTTCTTTTTGAATTCAGAAAATTTTTCATTTTTTGAAAATGAAATAAACGGCAAGTACCAAAAAAATAAATCCGATAATATGATTGGATTTCAGTTCATGGTCTTTAAAAATTGCCAAAGTAAAAACAGTAAATACAATAAGCGTTATGACTTCTTGAAGCACTTTGAGTTCCCAAAGATTAAAAGGACCGCCATTTTCCACAAATCCAATTCGGTTGGCAGGAACTTGAGCGCAATATTCAAAAAAAGCGATTACCCAGCTGAATAAAATTATTTTAAATAATCCTAAATTTGAAAACCAAGAATAATCCTTTAATTTTAAATGACCGTACCAGGCGAATGTCATAAAAGCATTGGAGATGACCAATAAAGAGATGGTGTAAACAGCTTTCATTTTAAATATTTTGTGTAAATATAATTCAGATGAAGGGCTTCATAAAATAAAAAACCGTTTAAAAATTTCATTTGTTTTTAAACGGTTTCCAAGTTATGATTTTTACTGTTTTAAGATAGTATTTGTCAGAATTTAATCCTCACTTAAGTCCAAACTTTCTTTTAATTTCATTAATTCTGATCGAATTAACTCCATTCTTGAAATTAATTCAACCTCATCTTTTATGGATTTGTTTTCTTGTAGGGCAATTTTAGCTCCATCTAAAGTATAACCTCTTTCTTTGACCAAATGATAAATTAATTTCAGATTTTTAATGTCTTCTTGTGAAAAAAAGCGATTCCCTTTTTTATTCTTTTTAGGAGTTAAAATATCAAATTCTTTTTCCCAAAACCGAATCAGGGAAGCGTTTACATCAAATGCTTTGGCTACTTCGCCAATGGAATAATAAAGTTTATTTGGTAATTCGAATTGCATTAATCCAAAGATATGGACATTTCTTGAGATTTATCAAGTAAAATTTTAAATTCATCCGGACTGACATCCTGATAAAAATAAGAAACAGGGTCAATTGGTCGGCCATCTTTATGAATTTCATAATGTAAATGAGGTCCGGTTGATAATCCGGTTGATCCTACATATCCGATAATATCGCCTCGTTTTACTTTTTGACCTCTTCTCACTTTGAATTTACTCAAATGTGCATAAAGCGATTCATAGCCATAACCATGGTCGATAACCACAGCATTTCCATATCCACCGTGTCGTTCGGCTAATTTTACTTTTCCGTTTCCGGTAGCATAAATCGGAGTTCCTACTTTTGCTGCAAAATCAGTTCCGGCATGTAATTTCCCGATTTTCAAGATAGGATGCATACGAACTCCAAATCCGGAAGCTAAACGTGTTAAATCCTTATTGGCAACCGGTTGAATCGCCGGTAAGTGTGCTAACATTTTGTCTTTTTCTTTTGCACTGACCACGATTTCATCCAAAGATTTGGATTGAATAACCAATTGTTTGTTTAAAACATCTATATTTTTTGAAACGTCGGCAATTAATCCGCCGTATTTCCAATCTGCAAATTTAGAATAACGATTTACTCCTCCAAATCCGGCTTTTCTTATGTCTTCCGAAATAGGGTCCAATTCAAAATAGCTACGGTAAATTTGATTGTCCCGATCTTCGATTTGCCCTAAAACTTCTTGTGATTGTTTTACCTTTTTATTTAACAATTCATATTGGATTTTCATTTCCTGAAGTTCGACTGCTAATGAGTTTTCAGCAGGGGAAGTGATTTTTTTACTAAAAAAGAATCCGGAAATAATACCAAAAAAAGCAGTTACTACTAAAAAAGCTCCGATGTTGCGAAGGTGTTTTAAACCTTGTTTTTTAATGGGTTTGAAACGAATTTCTCCCTGTTTGTACTTGTATTTCTTTATAGCCATTATAAAAACTCAATTGTTGTTTTTTATGCTGAACAAATTAACGGTAAAAAATAACAGCTTGTTGTTAATGAAATGGTAAAATAAACTTAACATAATGACATACAGCGAAGTGTGTGTTTTTGTTTTTTAAATTCTTATTTTATGTTTAAAGTACAAGTTATATTTCATTTAAAAAATGTGGATAAATCATCAAAACTGCAGATTAATTTACCGAGTCTAACTGCCGAAATCTTTTAACTTTGCCCAAACCATTCAGAAATGCAACAACGCGAAGATTTTTTACTCAAAGCTTACGAATTAGGAATTATAAAATTCGGTAATTTTACTTTAAAAAGTGGAATTGAATCACCTTTTTATGTGGATTTACGCCCTTTGTCGTCCAGTCCGCAACTTTTAAAAACTTTAGCCAACAGTTTGTTGGATTTGGTTGAAACCGCCCCGTTTGAGTTGATTTGTGGTGTTCCTTATGCGGCATTGCCAATGGGAACTACAATGAGTTTAGTCAGTGGAATACCGTTGATTATCAAAAGAAAAGAAAATAAAGGTTATGGAACCAAACGAATGGTAGAAGGCGTTTATCGGGACGGGCAAAATTGTTTACTCGTTGAAGATGTGATTACAAGCGGACAGAGCCTTTTGGAAACCATTGCCGAAATAGAACGGGAGGGTTTGAAAGTAACCGATATTGTGGTTGTTTTAGACCGGGAACAAGGAGGAATTGAAAAATTAAGAAAGAAAGGCTATTCTGTTCACACTTTGTTTACCATTAATGAAGCGATGGATGTTTTGCATCGCTATCATCGTTTG
Organism: Weeksellaceae bacterium; assembly: GCA_028698395.1. Next base: position 233 of record JAQVDG010000111.1, on the reverse strand, counting down.
AGCGACTCTGAATTGGCACGAATTAAAAATTTTCTCAACAATCCGCCATCAGCTCCGGAAGTAAAGCGGATTCCACTTGAATATAAAAATGTGCAGCATCCGGTTGCTAAAAGATTAATTGAAATAGCATTAGAAAAGCAATCCAATCTTATTGCTTCGGCAGACTTAATTACTTCGGCAGAGTGGGTGAATTTTGCTCATCAGGTGGTTGAACATATCGTAGCATTAAAATT
>JAQVDG010000110.1 GCA_028698395.1 Weeksellaceae bacterium | reverse complement strand
TATGATTTTTAAGGATTTTTTCAACCTCATTTTGACTGCTCACTTCTTTGTCGTTTACTTTTAAAATGATGTAACTTTCTCCTATTCCGATACTATTTAATTTACTTCCGGGTTCTAAATTTTTCACCATTACGCCGTAATCAATTCCAAAACTGATTTTTTGACGTTCGGTTAAGGGCTCAAAATCTGCACCTAATTTCTCGCTGACGCTTAAATCAGTAATAGAGCGGGTTTTTGCGTTTCCTTTTTGATCCCGTAAAATAACATTATATTTTTTCTCTTTTCCGTTTCGTTTCACTTTGACCTCTACTTTATCGCCCGGATTTTTACTTCCGATGGCAAAAGAAAGTTTACCGAAACTTGTAATTTTCTGTCCGTCAATTTCTGTGATGATATCTCCTTTTTCCAATCCGGCAGCTTGCGCACCTCCGTTGTCGGTCAGTCTTTGAATAAGTACGCCCGGCTGACTTTCATACTGCGTTTTGTTTTCTTTATTGTATTGTTTAACATTAAATTCATTACTCAAATCAAAAATTTCCACACCTAAAAATCCTCTTTGAACGATACCGTATTGTTTAATATCTTCAACTACTTTTTTCACTAAATTTGAAGGAACAGCAAAACCATAACCGGAGTAAGTTCCGGTCGGAGAAGAAATGGCAGTGTTAATTCCTACTAAATCGCCATTTGGATTGACTAAAGCTCCTCCACTGTTTCCGGGATTGATAGCGGCATCGGTTTGAATAAAAGACTCAATCGGATTGCTGGCATTTCTTCGTAAAATATCAATACTTCTTCCTTTTGCTGAAACAATTCCGGCGGTTACCGTTGAATTTAAACCAAATGGATTTCCAACAGCCAAAACCCAATCCCCTACGTTAATTGCATCTGAATCAATGAATTTCAAATAAGGAAGTCCTTTTTCTTCGATTTTAAGCAAAGCAATATCTGTGTTGGGGTCAGTTCCGACTAATTCCGCCACATAAGAACGCTGATCATTCAGGACGACTTCGATTTTATTGGATCTTTTTATAACATGATTATTGGTTACAATATAACCATCTGCCGAAATAATAACACCGGAACCTTGTCCGCTGGGTAAATCCGGATTTCTTTGAGGTGATTGAGAAGGTCCGAAGAAAAATTCAAGCGGGTCAAAAGACTGAGGTTGATTCGATGGATTGGAAAAATTATTAATACTCACAACAGCATTCACCGTTTTTTCAGATGCTGAAACAAAATCAGGGGCGGTAAAACCATAATTTCCTTTGTAATTAACAAAAGAAAAAGAGGAATCGCCCTTATCAGCTGAGGCAGAAGTTACAATTGAATTTGTGTTTTCATCCAAAATGAACTTCGTTCCGATTAAGGTAAAGCCCGCACTTAAAAGCCCTACCATTAAATAACCAAAGTATTTTTTCATATTCATAATGTATTCTAATTTTTTTTGCTTTCAGGATTCAAATTTAATACCAATGCTAAAAGCCAAGCAAGTGGTTTAACTATGATTTAACAATAATTATCAGAACTTTAAAGGAATTGAGCCTATTCGGATTCCTTTGAACTCAAAAATCCTTAAATTTGTCTGAAAATTTTTCAATTGAAACTGTTTTTTTCAAAATACCAAGGGGCAGGAAATGATTTTATTCTCATTGATGACCGAAATTTAAACTTTCAACTGACAGAAAATCAGATTGAAAATATATGTAACCGACATTTTGGAATCGGTGCAGACGGTTTGATACTCTTACAAAACGATACAGAATTTGATTTTCGTATGGTCTATTTTAATTCGGACGGAAGAGAAGGAAGTATGTGCGGCAACGGTGGAAGGTGCATAGTTCGTTTTGCAGAACATTTAAATTTAATTCAAAACAAAGCTCGGTTTATAGCGATAGATGGGTGGCACGAAGCTCTGATTAACAAAGAAAGCATTGAATTGAAAATGAGTGACTTATCTGAAATAAAATCCTATCCTTCTCATTTTTTTCTGGATACGGGCTCTCCTCATCACATTGAATTCGTAGAAAATACAGCTGCAATTGATGTAAAAGCTCGGGGCGCACAAATCCGGTATGGAAATCTGTATTTTGATGAAGGTACCAATGTGAATTTTGTTGAAATCTTAGGTAGGGATTCACTTAAAATCCGAACCTATGAAAGAGGGGTAGAAGACGAAACTTTAGCTTGTGGAACAGGAGTTACAGCCGCTGCCATTGCCGGATTTGAATCAGGAAAAATAAATTCAAATCGGGTAAAAATCGAAGCTCTTGGTGGAACTTTGGAAGTTCGGTTTGAAAAAAATAAATCCGGTAGATATGAAAATATTTGGTTGACCGGACCAGCTGAAAAAGTGTTTGACGGAGAAATTAACAGCCAACTTTTTGATTAAAATCCAAGAATGAATTCCAATTTTTTACGAACGTTACTTTTACTTTCAACAGCTTTTTTGCTGACAAATTGTTCTTTTTTTCAAGCTTCCAAACACAACGTAAAGGAGGATGGATTTGTGTATATTCCTTCTCAAGCCGATTTTCAAGAAGTTTTGGACTCACTTTCCAATAAATTGATTGACTCGAAAAGTTTTTCGTCTTATGCTACTTCCAAGGAATATCCGCAAAATATAAAACCCGGAAAATACAAACTGATAAAAGGAGAAACCAATAAAGATTTGGTGCAGCGATTGATGACGGGAGCTCAGGAACAAGTGCCTTTGATGATTCGGAATGAACCCACGATTTATCATTTAGCCGGTTCGGTTTCCAAAAAAATTGAAGCAGATTCTGCACAAATTGTAGAATCCATTTTGAATTGGGCAAAACAGAAAGACACTGATTTAACGGAAGAAACAGTGAAAATTTATTTTATTCCCAATACGTATAATTTTTATTGGACTACGACTGCCGATAAATTCGTAGAAAGAATGGAAACGGAATTTAATAAAGTTTGGACAGAAGAGCGGCAACAGAAAGCAAAAGATATGAACTTTTCTCTGCTCGAAGTATTTACTTTAGCATCCATCGTTCAAATGGAATCCTCAAAAATTGATGAACAACCCAAGGTTGCACAGGTTTATTTAAATCGGTTGAAAAAAAACATGAAACTACAAGCCGACCCTACTTCGATTTATGCTTATCGACTTCAAAACGGTTTTGGTCACAAGATTCAGCGTGTTCGGAAAGACCAACTTATTATTCCGTCTGCCTATAACACTTACAGAGTAACGGGTTTGCCACCGGCTCCGATTTGTTTACCGAATTTATCGGCTGTTGATGCGGTTTTGAATCCGGAAGAACATACTTATATTTATTTTTGCGCCGATCCCGATCGCCCCGGTTACCATAGTTTTACAAGCAATTATGCCGAACATCAGAAAAATGCAAAAAAATACCGAATCTGGTTGGAAAACAGAGGAATAGAAAAATAATAAGTTTTTTTAACCCCTAATTTCTGCTTAATGATGATTTTAATTATCAAAAATAGGTTTTGACTCTTTTATGACGAGAATAAATGTTGGTATTTGCAGAATTTTAAAGTGTAAAAAACGGCAGATAAAAGATGAATTTCATATAGCATTTTACTTCAAAAATCATAATTTTTTAATCTATTTTTTCTAAAAGATTTGCACAAAATCTAAAAAAGAACATCATATATTTTGATGTGTCAATAAAATTTAATTATATTCGTAGAGAAAAATTAAACACATGAGACCTATTAACTATCTAATAAGGGGCGTAATACCCGAAAATAGAGGGTTTTCAATAGAAAAACCCTCGTATTGTCTTTTATTGAATTTTAGTGATAAAAGACAAAACACAGAACTTTTTACGGAAAAAAAAACACCGAAGTATGACTGTTTAAACTCAGAAAATTATTTTAAAAACATAGAACAATAAAAGAGGCATTTCGTTTTCTGAATTAGAAAAATGAAATGCTTTTTTCAATTTTAATTAACATAAATTTTAATACGTATGAGAAACAATTTATTTTATTGGCAATCGTTGCTAGTGGCAACATTGCTGTTTCTTGTCGGAGGAGTCTCGGTGCATGCTGTACCTTGGCTGCCCGATATTCAGCAAGAAACAAACAGATCCCATATCGAAGTTACTTCGATTTCTCAGAAAGTATTCACCGGGCAATTTGCTCAAATGAATACTGTTTCTGCTCAGAAAACGGCTACTATGGCTTCAGGGCCGGTTACTATTGGTACGGGAACTTCTTTCCAGAGATTTCCTATAGGAAGTTTATGGGGATATGAAAGATCTGCAGCTATTTATACAGCTGCTGAAATAGGAACAGATGGGACTATTATCTCTGTTGCTTGGGATGCAAGTGCTATTGGAACAAGGGTAAAACCTACAAAAATCTATTTGAAGGAGACGACTAAGACTTCTTTCGCAAATGCAGCTGATGCCGGAACTTGGGCAGATCAGATTGCGGGAGCTACCTTAGTTTATGATGCAAATATTACCAATACAGCGACAGGGTGGAATACCTATAACCTGACCACTACATTTAACTATAGTGGAGTTGATAATTTATTGGTTTTAGTTGAGGTTAATTATGGTGGTGGTGGTGGTAGCGATGGAGCTACTTTTCGTTACAGTACTAAGTCTAATGCACATGCTTATTGGACTACGGATACTAATCCACCGGCAGGAAATGCCAATAGCGCCAATTCAAACCGTCCGAATATTCAAATAGGATTTCCGTTTGAAGACTGTTCTGGAACACCGGATGCAGGTTCTGCTGCTTTGAGTTTAACTGAAAACAGCCCTAATTCCAGCTATACAGTTTCAGCCTCCGGTTATGAAGCTGCAGATGGTTTAGAATACCAATGGCAATCTAGCATAAACGGAGGAGCCTGGTTAAATGAAGGACTTGCAAGCAATACGTATGCAGATTACAACGCAACAGCTCCCGGAAATATAGGGGATACCGTTGAATGGAGATTAAAAGTAACGTGTACCAATGGCGGTGGTTTTGATTATTCAACCACGGCTACTTTTGAAGTTTGCGGTTGTGGAATTATTGGAGACGGCGCAATGAATACAAATGGTACCGGAAGTGACCCTGTTGATGACTATTTTAAAAACATGCGCTATCAGGTGGTTTATACCGCTGCTGAACTTAGTGCTATGGGTATGCAAGCGGGTAATCATTTGACCGCATTAGGTTGGTCAGTTTCCGAATCACCGGGAATTTTAGGAGACTATACGATAAAAATAGGTCATACTTCTAATGCAAATTCCTCAGCTCATATAAATTCGGGCGACTTAACAACGGTGAAAAATCCGTTCAGTTATACTCCTGCTGTACAGGCTGCGAGGTCTTTTGATATGCTTTCTTTCGATGCAAATTTTGTGTGGAACGGAACCGATAATATAGTCATTGACATTTGTACCTCAAATAATCCGTATGCTTCGCCTTACGGAGGGGTAAGAGCAGATTCAATGCCATCTGGCTCAAGATCTGTACGTAGTGACACTGATAATCAATGTAATACAAATACAACTACAACAAATACTAACCGTCCGCAGGTGAAATTTTCTTTTATACAACCGGTGGGTTGTTCCGGAACACCGGACGGAGGATCTGCTGCTTTGAGTTCAACTGAAGGTGGTTCTGCTTCAAGTTATACAGTTTCAGCTTCCGGCTATGAAGTTGCAGCTGATTTAGAATACCAGTGGCAATCCAGTACCAATGGAGGGGCTTGGGTAGATGAAGGACTTGCAAGCAGTATTTATGCAGACTATAATGCAACGGCTCCTGCAAACGTAGGGGACACTGTTGATTGGAGATTAAAAGTAAGCTGTACCAATGGAGGTGGTTTTGATTATTCCACCACGGCTACTTTTGAGGTAGTTGAGACTTGTACTTGGACTGTACATGTATGGTATTCCGGCTGGGGAGATGCAACTACTTGGACATTGAAAGATGCCGGTGGAGTTACACTTTTATCCGGAGGAACCTATAATAGTAACTTTAATGATACAAAAACCATTGAACATCCGGGTCCTGTAACTTTCTCAATCAGTAATTGGGGGTCTTATGAAGATAATCATGCTGAATTTACAGTATCCAATGATAATGGTATCATAGTGAGTGGTCAAATGGGTGCAGCTGCCCAGACTTTTGCCGATTTGGAGTGTAGTGATCTTCCTTTGGCACAATGTTCGGGAGAACCTGAGGGTGGAACAGCAGTAGCTACTCCTGCAACGGGACCGTCCGGGCAATTGGTTACGCTAACAGCAAGTGATTATTCTGAAGGAGAAATTGGTTTGTCTTATGATTGGGAATATCGTTTTGATGAAGAAGCTTGGACCAGTACCGGTGTTTCAGCTAATAGTGTAAGTTATTATATTTCAGGAGTTGAAGGGACTGTTTTTGAAGCAAGATATGCTGTAAGTTGTAGTAATTCCGGAGAAACGGGGTATTCTACTTCTGCTATCTTTACTATTGGTGAAGGATGTACACCTGTATATGCTTCCGGTTGTACATCAGATGATTATATAGCTGAATTTACTTTAAGTGGTGAGAATGGAACTTCAATCAGCAGAACCGGTGGAAGTTGTGACGGTTCGTACCTGGATAAAAAATCCGAATCAATAGAGTTGGATATTCTAAAACCTTATCAAGGGCACATCACAGCAGGAACAACAGGTGATAGGGTTACAATTTGGTTAATAGATGATGATTGGAACTCTACTTTGGTAACTCCAACCACAGCCGCAAACAACGAAACCGGAAGTGACTTTAATTTGGAAATACCGGGCAGTGTTGTAGCCGGAACTTATACCAT
>JAQVDG010000109.1 GCA_028698395.1 Weeksellaceae bacterium | reverse complement strand
AACATTGTCAAGGTCAAATAGAAATAAAACCTAACGGAATTAGCCCAACGATAAGAGCTGAACATCACGGAAATATTGAATTTAGAAGACTCTCAAAGAAAAACGGAGGGATATTAACAGAAGAACGTTCAAAAGGACTCAAGGACAGACGTTTGACACCAAGAGAATGTGCATTAATTCAAACTTTCCCGCCTGATTATGACTTTGTAATTGAAAACAAACAAGGTCGTAAAGGTTCTTTCTTAGTTAGTCCATCAAAAGCATATAAAGTTATTGGAAACGCAGTTCCTCCACTTCTCGCCTACAATTTGGCAAAAAGATTAGATAATATTTGGGATTTATATTTTAAAAAATAATGGTAGTATCAGTAAATTCAGAGCCACAGAAAAGCGAATTCAACGCTCTATTAAATTCAACAATTGAAGAGTTAAATGCTCACGCAAAGAAATCGCCAAAAATAATTGAACAATTAAGAGGAAACAAACTTGAACCATATGTCCGAGATGTAATGACTGATTTAGCAGTCGGCTCACAATTTGAGAACTCGATAGAATTAATTGGTGGGCAAAAATTCCCGGACATTGTTGCTAAAAAATTTTATGGCATAGAAGTTAAAACAACAACACAGAACCATTGGAAAACTACTGGAAATAGCGTTTTAGAATCTACAAGAGTAGATGATGTTGAGCGGATTTTTATGCTTTTTGGCAAACTTGGAAAACCAATTGAATTTAGATGTAGAGCTTATGAAGAGTGTTTATCAGAAGTAGTTGTTACACATTCACCAAGATATTTAATCGATATGAACTTGGAAAAAGGTAAAACGATTTTTGACAAAATAAATACGCCTTATGACACATTGCGTCAAAAAGAAAATCCAATTAAGTCAATAACCGACTACTATAAAAGTAAATTAAAACCTGGACAAGATTTGTGGTGGATTCAAGACACCGAAAAAGCAAGTAACCTTGTTATTAATATCTGGAACAATTTAAGTCTTAATGAGAAACAAGTAATTAAAAATAGAGCAATGGTTTATTTTCCTGAGGTTTTTAGTAACAGAGGAGATAAATTTGCTCGACTTGCAATTTGGTTAGTCACTCGAGAAGCTGTTGTTTGTCCGAATGTAAGAGATCTGTTTACTGCTGGGGGTAAAGACGACTATTTAATTAAAACCAAAACTTATAATAATATCCCTAGAGTATTTATCAAACTTTTTGAAAATATAGATTATGTTTTGGATATTTTGATTAATACTTCAGCTACTGAGTTGTCAGAATATTGGAATAAAAAAACAACCAAGACGAAAAAGATTATGGATTGGATTGACTTGGTTGCTTTAAATTCAAAATCAGTTCAAGGTGCAAAACACTTAGACATTAAACAAATGCTAACCGAATTAATACTATGACAAAAATGCCAACGCTAAAAGCCACACACATTTGCAATTCGCTCCAGCCAACACACCAGCCAAAAATTGCAAAAGAGTATGTCTTTGCCAGCAGCTAAGAAATTCACGGAAATAAAAAATAACGAAAGCACAACAATGCATATAAAAAATTGCTTAATCAACTAAATAGAATGATTCTAAAATTTAATTTTACTACATTTAACATTGGAAAATTGCGTTTTCAAATCCGCAACTTTTCATATCCAAAACCGTTGGTTAAAATGGCAGAATTTCCTCCGAAATTCCTAATTTGAGTTTTATGAATTTAAAAATCAAACTGTCTGACACACGCGTCGAAAAGATTAATTTTTGAATCAGTCAGATTTTAACATAATTACGGATTTTAAAGTTGAAACGAAAAATGTTTATAAGAAAAATAAAAACTAAAAAGACAAATTCCTGATTTTGAAGTTGAAACGGAAAATATTCATTAGAAAAATAAAATTAAAATGACAAATTCCTGATTTGAGAGTTAAAACGGAAAAAGTTTATAAGAAAATGAAAACTAAAAAGACAAATTCCAGATTTGAGAGTTGAAACGGAAAAAGTTTATAAGAAAATGAAAACTAAAAAGACAAATTCCTGATTTTGAAAATTAGAACGGATTTGAAATTAGAACAAAACAGGCAAATTCCAGATTTGAAAGTTGAAACAGAAAATGTTCATAAGAAAAATAAAACTAAAAAGACAAATTCTAGATTTTGAAAATTAGAACGGATTTAAAATTAGAACAAAATAGACAAATCCCTGATTTTAAAGTTGAAACGGAAAATGTTTATAAAAAAAAATAAAACTAAAAAGACAAATTCTAGATTTTGAAAATTAGGACGGATTTAAAATTAGAACAAAATAGACAAATCCCTGATTTTAAAGTTGAAACGGAAAATGTTTATAAGAAAAATAAAAACTAAAAAAGACAAATTCTAGATTTTATAAATTATTGCGGTTTTGAAAGTTAGAGCGGATTTATTCAGAACAAAATAAAATAATTCTTACTCAAAACCACTTTAACCAACACCTCATAAAATTTATGCTTAAATTTGAACTGAAACAAGCCAACAACAATCAATAAAAATTTGTTATGTACGAAAAACCTCAGGTTCTTATATCGCACAAATCTTATAAAAAATCGTTGTAATTTATAGCAGAGGAACATTTTTTTAAACAAGAAACTATCTGAATTTTAATCAAAAAGACAAATATTGCAGATTTTGAGAATTGAAACGGAAAACCTAAAACAAAAAAAGAATTTATCAGATTCAAATTTTAAACAAACAGAGAAATTTTAGGATTTAGATTATAATGACAATTCTAACAAACAGAGAAATTCCAGATTTTACAAATTGAAACGGAAAGCCTAAACAGAAAGAGAATTTATCAAATTCAAATTTTCAATAATTAGAGAAATTTTAGGATTTAGATTATAATGACAATTCTAACAAATAGAGAAATTTAAGATTTTACAGCTTGAAACAGAAAACTATTAGAAAAAGAATTTTTTCAAATTAAAGATTTCAATAATCAGAGAAACCTCAGACTTTTTTTACAAATTGAACGTGATTTTTGAAACGGAAAACCTAAAAAGAAAATTGTAAAAAACCGACAAACATTCCAGATTTTTACAATCATTAAACTGATTGAAAAATGGATAGTTTAAATTTAGAACTGAAAAATAAAATTGAACTAAAATCTACAAATTACAACACCGCACATAAAAAATTGCTTAATCTAGTAAATTAGAATGTTTTGTAAACAAAAAAATACTAAATTTAAACATTGGAAAATTACGTTTTCAAACCCGCAACTTTTCATGTCCAAAACCGTTGTACACAAGCCGACAAAAGAAAAACCAACCGCACGTAAAAGCACTTTTGGTTTCCCCAACCGCATAAACCGACGCTCAAAACCAAAAGAGCTTTCACTTCCCCACCGCCACTAAAAATAACTTTGAATAAGATTTGATAGTTTGAAAAGTTTTATTAAATTTGGACAAATATTGTCTAAAACAATTTTGACTAATGAGAACACTTGGAGAAACTCTCAAAATAGCGAGAGAAGAAAAACAATTAATTTTAAGAAAAGTTGCGGCTGAAGTTGACATTGATCAATCGTTAATATGCAAGTTTGAAAAAAACGAGAGAAAACCAACAAAAGAACAAGTAATCAGACTTGCAGAGTTTTACGGACTTTCCGAAAGTGAATTAATAATAAATTGGTTTTCAGAAAAAATTGCAGACGAACTTAAATACATTGAATCTACTTCTGAGATATTAAAAGTAGCAGAAGAAAAAATTAAATACTATAAAACCCAAGCAAATGGAAAATAAGAAAATGAAAGTTGCAGAATTATTTGCAGGAGTTGGAGGTTTTCGTTTAGGACTTGAAAAAGGTAACTACGAAGTTGTTTGGAGCAATCAATGGGAACCATCAACCAAAATACAACACGCTTCAATTGTTTATGAAAAACGTTTTGGTAAAGAAAATCACTCAAACGAAGATATTAATGCGGTTGTAACTAGAAATGTTGAAGAAATTCCAGATCACGATTTATTGGTTGGCGGTTTTCCTTGCCAAGATTATTCGGTCGCTACTACTTTACACAATTCAAAAGGTCTAAAGGGGAAAAAAGGTGTTCTTTGGTGGTCCATTCATAATATTTTGGAAAATAAGAAGAACAAACCAAAATATCTTTTTTTAGAAAATGTTGACCGACTTTTAAAATCACCAGCAAAACAAAGAGGACGTGATTTTGCAGTAATGCTACAAAGTTTAAATGATTTAGGTTATGCAGTTGAATGGCGAGTAATAAATGCAGCTGAATATGGAATGCCACAAAGAAGAAGAAGAGTTTTCTTTATTGGTTATCATAAATCAACAGATATTTACAAAAGACTTCAAAAAACTAATAAAACAAATTGGTTAACAGAAGAAGGAACTATTGCAAATGCGTTTCCTGTAGCCAAAACAAACTCAATTCAAGAAATTGAGTTAAAAGGAGATTTAGTAGAAATAACTAACAATTTCAATAAAAATGGAAAATTATCGCCTTTTCAAAATACAGGTTTGCTCATAAAAGGTAAAGTTTATACAACTAAAACAGTTCCAAGTTATGATGGAAAGAAAACCGTTTTAGCAGATGTTTTACAAAATGGAGAAGTAACACCTGAATTTTTCATTGACGAAAAAGACAAAGACAAGTGGGAATATTTAAAAGGAGCAAAAACTATTGAACGTAAATCACCAGATGGTTTCGTTTATAAATATTCAGAAGGTGGAATGATTTATCCAGATGCTTTAGATAATGCTTCAAGAACCATAATTACAGGAGAAGGAGGAAAATCAGCTTCAAGATTCAAACACGTTATTGCTTCAGATAGAGGTTTACGTAGATTAACACCAATCGAATTAGAAAGACTAAATATGTTTCCAGACAATCATACCAAACTTGATGGAATAACCGATACAAAACGAGCTTTTTTTATGGGAAATGCTTTAGTTGTTGGAGTAATTGAAAAAATAGGAGAAGAACTTTATAAACAGATAAATCAATTTGAGTATGTATAATATAAATTCAGCAGATTCAATTATTGATTTTGCTAAATTATTAAAAGACCAAACTTTAAGAAAGGCTTGTGGTGTTGAAATCCAAAAACACGGTTATAAAGGAAAAGGAAATTTTGGTCAAATATTAGAAAAATTCTATTTCGGTTACGAACCAAATTCTGATTCAGAACCAGATTTTAAAGAAGCAGGAATGGAGCTTAAATCAAGTCCATTAAAAACTTTGAAAAATGGAGAATTCCGTTCAAAAGAAAGACTTGTTTTAAATATCATAAACTATTTAGAAGTTCATAAAGAAGATTTTGAAAACAGTACATTTTGGAAGAAAAATGCTCATTTACTTTTAGTGTTTTATCTTCACGATAAAGATTTAGATTTACTCGATTATATAATAAAATTAGTTGATGGTTGGAAATATCCAAACGAAGATTTAAAAATTATTAAACAAGATTGGGAATTTATCAATCAAAAAATTAAGGACGGAAAAGCTCACGAATTATCAGAAGGAGATACATTTTATCTTGGTGCTTGTACAAAAGGTTCGACTGCTTTAAAATCGTATAGAAATCAACCCTTTAATAAAGAACAAGCAAAACAAAGGGCATATTCTTTAAAGCAAGGTTATGTAAATCATATAATAGCAAATATTGCTCAAGAAGAAACTGCGGCTTACGGAAAGATAATTGAGCGTCCAGAAATTTTAGATAAAGTTCGATCATTAGAAGAAATAGTAATTTTAAAGTTCCACCCATTTTACGGAAAATCCGCAGATCAAATTGAACAAGAACTAGGTTTAGGTATAAATAAAAAAGCCAAAAGTTATTTTGCGAACCTAACAAATGCAATTTTAGGACTTAAACTCGGTCAAAAAATAGAGGAATTTGAAAAAGCCGATATTCAAGTTAAAACAATTCGACTTAAAGAAAATAATTTACCAAAAGAAGATATTTCATTTCCAACATTTGAATATCAAGAACTTATTGAAACTGATTGGGAAGATTCAGATTTTAAGAACATTTTAGAAAGTAAATTTTTCTTTGTGTTTTATCAATTTGAGGGAGAGAATTTAATTTTAAGGAAAGTGAAGTTTTGGAATATGCCTTATTCTGATATTCTTGAAGCAAAAAATGTTTGGGAAGAAATGGTCAAAAAGGTTTCAAATGGAGAGATTGTAAAAGAGGTAACTGAAAAAGGTGTAAGAAAAACCTATTTTCCAAAGAAAACTGAAAATAGAGTTAGTCACGTTAGACCACACGCAAGAAATGCAGAAGACACATATGAATTACCTGTTGCGGATAAATTGACTGGACTGACTGAATATACTAAACATTGTTTTTGGTTAAATGCGAGTTATGTAAGAGATGAAATTTATACTAAATAAGAGTACTGATTTATTAGAGGTCTTTATAATAATTTAGACTTTTAAATGTAAGCACATTGTCAAACTCGCTCGAGCCACGCTACACCAAAAGTTTGCCAAAGAGCTTACAACATTCAACTAGCCTGAATGATTCAACAATAAAGTTTGAAAAAAGGCCAGTGTACAACACCTCATAAAATTTATGCTTAAATTTGGACTAAAACAAACTAACAACAATCAATAACAATTTATTACGGCGGAAAAATTTTAAGTTCTTATGTCGCACAAATTTTATAAAAAACCGTTGGCTTTAATGCTGAACGAAAAAAATTGAAAGAATAATATTAATTTAAAAACAGAAAAAGATGACTTATTTAGGAATAATTGGACCTTATCAATGGATTATAATTTTAATTGCTGTATTTCTTGGAATTATACCGACAATTA
>JAQVDG010000108.1 GCA_028698395.1 Weeksellaceae bacterium | reverse complement strand
TCTCCGCATATCATAATTGTTCCGTTCTGAATTTTATCATAGCCAACGGCAACTTACACAATGCCATTGCTGCAAGTCTTTATTTTCTTGAAAGCGATTTAGTGCAAAATTTCGTTTCATCGGTTGCGGACGAGACACACAAAACAAATAAAAAGGAACTTCAACTTTTATTTCTTAACCAACTTCAATCTGATATTGAAGTCAACAAGAAAAGTTCTCTTCCGAAATTTATTGAAATATTGAACGAACTCGAGTTTGTGGCAAAACAAGATTTTATAAAGGGATTTGTTCAAAAGCTCATTGAACAAATTGAGCATAAAATTGAAACCACAAAAAACAAACGAAAAGCAAGTAAAGCCAATGCAGCAAAAGCAGGGCAAGAACTATTTACAGCAACGGCAATTGATTTGACACAACTTAAAAGTATTGTTGGTTCAACTGATTTAAAATATACTTCCATTGCTGATAAAGTTGCAAATGAAATTCTACAATGCAGTATAGATTATTTCAATGATAGCCAAGAAAAAGACAGCAATACCGACTATACTGAAACAGCAATGAAATTGGCAAAGCAAGCTGAAACACTTGCAGTCGGTAAACTTACGAAAGAAAGGGTTAAAGACAGCATTGAAACGCTTGCCGAAATGAAAGACAGAGAACTTTCACAAGCTATTGCTGTATTGCAATTCATTAAAGACGCTTACGAAGAAGCGTGCCGACAGATTGACAAACAAGTAGATGAACTACAATACGACACATTTGGAGGCTTTTGGGAAAGTCAACCTTTAAAAATTCCCAAACTCAATGTTTCTATAAATTGGAGCAAGGTGAAAGCAATAAAGCTAAACTGCCTTGATTGGGGCAAGGTTGTTGAGTTAATTCTAAAGGTAATTCCTTATAAAAACATTGACAAAATAAAAAGAGCAAGCAACTCAACAAAGTTGAACGAATACAAGACTTTGGTTAATTTTCTAATGAGCAAAATAAGTTACTCATACAAAAGTAGAATAGCATATATCAATTATTGGGAGACCCCAAAAACAACAAGTTCTTCAAGCTCTTCATCAAGTAGCAGTTCAAGCAGTAGTAGCTGGGCGAAAGAAAATCCAGGTTGTTTAATTGCTTCAATTATTGGAGCGATCATTTTGATGATATTAATCTTTTCAAACTACTAATAATAATGAAGCGAATATTAATATCTATTTTAGTTTTAGCAAGCATAAACGTTTTTGCCCAATCAGAAACATTTACCAAAGATGATTTGGCAAAGGAATTACAGCCTTTAAAATCAAGTGTTCAAACCTTGCAAAAAGAAAACAGCAGTTTGAAAACTGAAATCAATAATCTGAACACCAAACTTTCAAATGCAAACAAAAGCATTGACAGTTTAAGAAGCCAATCGAAAGAAAATAGCTTTGCTATTTCGCAAACTGCCAACGAATTAGAAATAAAAATTTCGGCAACTGAAACAAACGCCAATCAAAAAATCACAGAAGTAGTTAAATCACTAAATAAAAATTCGCTTTATGGAATTATAGGTGTGCTTTCTGCGATTTTGCTTTCAGGATTACTGTATTGGCTATTAAGCAAACGTCAAAAAACAGATAAAACAAAAGTTGTTGAGCAACTACAAAAAACCAAATCTTCAATTGAAGAAAGTTTGGTGAAAGAATTTGGAAAACAAACCAATTTGATTGAAAGTGAATTGCAGTTGTTGGCTCAACAAAAAACAGAAAGCCGGAAAACTGTTAACGAAGAACCCAACCATTCTCTGGCTTTAAAAGTGGCAAGTGAAATCAATTTGATTGAGCGTAATATTAACCTTATGGATAAATCTACTAAAGGTTTAAAAACACTTGAAAGGTCAGTGGGAAAATTGAAAGACAATCTTTCAGCAAACGGCTATGAAATGCCTGAATTGCTTGGCAAGCAATATCACCAAGGAATGAAAGTAATTGTTGCCAGTTCAATTCCTGACGAGAATTTGGAAAAAGGTTCGGAAATCATTACTAAAGTATTGATACCACAAGTAAACTTTAATGACAAAATGATACAAACCGCACAGATAGAGGTATCTGTCGGAATGTAATTTTTAAAACAATAACATAATAAAGTATGAGAAATAAAATTGATTACGGAATTGACTTGGGAACAACCAATTCGGCAATCGCAAGAATGGAAAACAGTGTTCCAACAATTAAGAAATCCGACACCTTGAAAGACACCACACCTTCCTGTGTCCATTTCAATAAGAGAAAGGATATTTTGGTTGGCGATATGGCTTTTAATGTGATGAAGAATGACAACGCAAGAGCATTGAAATCATTGGAAGCAGGTAAAACAAATACATTTATTGAGTTTAAACGGACAATGGGAACAACCCATACTTACGAATGTTCAAATATGGGTAAGGATTTTACCTCTGAAGAGTTATCAGCAGAAGTCTTGAAGAAATTAAAATCATTTATTCAAGACGAAAACATTTATTCTATTGTAATTACAGTTCCTGCAAAATTTTTAAACTCACAGAACGAAGCCACAATGAAAGCCGCAAAATTGGCGGGTTTCAAGCACGTTCAACTTCTGCAAGAACCTGTTGCAGCAGCTACAGCTTACGGCTTAACGGCAAAAAATAAAGATAGCTTTTGGTGTGTATTTGATTTTGGTGGGGGAACTTTTGATGCTGCATTGGTAAAATCAGAGGAAGGAATTTTATCAGTTAAAGACACAGACGGAGATAACTGGTTAGGTGGCAAAAACCTAGACTTAGCTATTGTGGATGAATTAATTATTCCAACGCTTCAAAAAAATTATTCAATCAATTCGATTTTAGCTGATACTACCCAAAGGCAATTGTTAAGAGATGTTCTCAAATTTTATGCTGAAGAAATTAAAATTGAGATGTCAACCAAGGCATCAGTTAATTATGTTATACCGCTGGGTTCATTAAAAATTGAGGATGAAAATGGAGTTAATTTAGAAGATGAAGAAATTGAAATAGTTGCAACTTTTGTTGAATTTGAAAATGTGGTTGCTCCGATTTTCCAAAAAGCAATTGACATTACGAAAGAACTACTAAAACGCAACAATCTTAAAGGTTCTGATTTAGGTGCTTTGATTTTAGTTGGTGGGCCAACCTTCTCCCCAATCCTTAAAAGAATGCTAAAAGAGCAAATTACTGATAAAGTCGATATATCAGTGGATCCAATAACTGTAGTTGCCAAAGGTGCCGCATTGTTTGCTTCAACTATCACCGTTTCTGACGAAGTAAAAGAGGAAACGAGGGATAAAACCAAATTGCAATTGGATATTAAATACGAAGCCACAACAGTAGAATTGGACGAGATGGTAAACATCAAAGTGCTAAAGGAAAAAACGGAAGGCACTTTTCCAGAGAAAATTTTCGTTGATGTAGTTCGTTCAGATGGAGCTTGGAGTAGTGGTAAAAAACAAATTGGCGAAAAAGCTTCTATTATAGAAGTTGTTTTGAATGAAGGACAATCCAACGCATTTGATATTTATGTTTACGATGAAAGAGGCAATAAATTAGAATGTCAGCCCCACCAATTCAGCATATTGCAAGGAATTGGAGGACTTGACAGAATGCAGGTTTTGCCTTATCATATCGGTATTGCTAAATATTTCCACACAGAAGGGAAAGATCTGTTTGAACCAGTAAAGGGATTAGAAAAAAGCAAAAAGGTTCCTGCGACCGGTGTCCGTAATGGCTTGAAAACAAGAACAGCAATTCGCCCCGGAATGGCAAGCGACTTTATTCGCATTCCAATTTATCAAGGCGACTATAATGCAGAAGGAACAAATCCTGTTCTGAATAATTTAATTACCGAAGTTATTATCAGCGGTGAAACTTTGCCAAAATTTCTTCCAGAAGGAAGTGATGTAAACATCACAATCAAAGTTGACAGGTCGCAAATAATGCAATTCACAGCAGAATTTCCGACAATAGAACATACCGAAGAATTGAAAATTGAAATCAAACAAACCGAACCTCCAACGGAAGAATTTTTGGCAAAAGAAATTTCAAAAGCAAAGCGTATCGCACAAAAAGTAAATGCAGATGATGTTTTTGTAAAATTAGAAGCATTTGAAGACCAATTGGAAAATGAAAAAGGAAGTGCAGACGGAAAAATGAAATTATTAGACGGCTTGCGTAAAGAGTTATTGAAGTTAGACAGGGCTGAAAAATCAGCAGAATATCCGAAAGTTGAAGAAAAATTAAAAGAAGCTTTTTACGAATTGGAAGATTTGATTGAAAAAATCAAACGGAACAGTGATGACGGCAATTTAAATATGAACCAGATTGATGCTTATTTAGAGGAATATAGAAAAAAAGTAGAATACGTTATCAAGGACAAAAACATTAAGGAAGCAAAAGAGCTGACAAGAGAAATCGGACAATTGGATTTTGAATTGCGAAATACTGTAACAGGTAACGCAATGGACGTGCAGTTTTTACGCTACATTAATGATACCTTCAATTCTTATCACTGGAAAGATGCCAATAAAGCAAAACAGTTAATAAATCAGAGCTTGCAAATGGCTGCAAATGGCAATACATCAGGCATTCGTAATATTCTTGTTCAAATAATTGGCCTAATGCCTGACAATGAAAAACTAAGCAATACATTAAGATAATGAGCAACTACAAAGGCATATTACCTAAAGGTTTTTCCATAAATGATAAATACAGTGTTTTACTATTTATCAAACAAGGAAGCAATGCCGAAACTTATCGTGTAAAAGGAATAGATGGTAGGTTGTATTTTTTAAAATTATTCAACTATGCCAAATTGCATCGTTCAGCATTTGACAACAACAATAATCTGTTGGAAATTGAACTTTTGAAAAATGTAAAACATGAGAATATTGTTGCATACAAGGATAGTGGTGAACTTATCTACGAAAGCAAGAAGTTTGGATATTTAGTTTTAAACTTCATTGCTGGTGAAACTTTGGCTGAAAGAATAAGCCGTGAGATGTTTAGTAACTACTATGACGTTCGTCAAATAATATCTGATGTTTTAAAAGGGTTAAATTACCTACACACACTCACCGAGCCAATTATTCATAATGAAATTACTCCACAAAATATTATGCTGGATTTGTCAAGTGATGTTCCAAAAGCGAAAATCATAGACTTTGGCTTTGCCCGTTCATTTTATCAATCAACAAAGGCATACAACAAGATTGGTTTGAATTTGAATTATGTTGCTTCTGAATGTTTCAACGGGTTGTATTCGCCACAAAGCGATATTTTTTCTGTTGGTGCTGTAATGTATCAATTGCTTTTCGGATTGCCACCGTGGTTTAAGGACATTTCAAAGTTTCAAGCAGACCGAACGGATGCCGAAGAAACTGTTTTGCAAGAAAGGAGCAAACCTTTATCATTTCCACAGATTTCAAACAACTTTGTTGGATATGATAATACCGTAAACTTAGTTCTAAAAAAGGCATTAAGCCAAGATACTGAAAACCGTTTTCAGAGTGCCGAAGAATTTATTGAGGCACTAAACGGAGAAATTGAAGTAGAAGACATTGACAAAGTTCAAAAGGTAAAATCTGACGAAAAATCCAAAAGGAAAATCCAAAGCAAAAAAGCTAAAAGAAAAGGATTTGATGCTATTGCAGGTATGAAAGAATTAAAAGCACAGTTACAATTAGATGTGATTGATGCTTTGCATAATCCCGAAGAATACGCAAAATATGGAGTTACCATTCCAAATGGAATACTTTTATATGGGCCTCCAGGCTGTGGAAAAACTTTCTTTGCCAAACACTTTGCTGAAGAAGTCGGATTTAATTTTATGTTGGCAACTCCTTCAACTTTGAAAAGTAGATTCATTAATGCTACACAGGAAAACATTGCCAAGATGTTTGAAGAAGCTGAAAAAAATGCACCGACAATCATTTTCATTGATGAAATAAATGAGCTACTTCCAAACCGTGATAGTGATGCTCACGAAATGGCGAAAAGTGCAGTGAATGAAATGTTGGCTCAAATGGACAGAACAGGTGAAAAAGGTATTTTCATCATTGGAGCAACCAACTATCCTGATATGATAGACCCTGCCATGCTTCGGGCAGGTCGCTTGGATAAAAAATTCTATTTACCTCCACCCGATTTTGAGGCGAGAAAGTCAATGTTTGAAATGTATTTGAAAAACCGTCCGTTAGATTTTGGAATGGACTATGACCAGCTCTCTAGGTTAACCGAACACTATGTTTCAGCAGATATTGAATTGTTGGTGAATGAAGCATCACGGTTAGCATTGAAAAACAAAACACGTATTTCAATGGCGATTTTGACAGAAGTAATAAAAAATACTAAGCCATCTGTTCCATTGCAGGAGTTGAAAAAATATGAGTTGATAAAGGCGAAAATGGAAGGAGAAAATATTGACCAGAAAAACGAAAAACCACGAATAGGTTTTAAATCATAAGATAGAAGAATATGGACACAATAACTTCTGACAAACTATTGCTAAAAACAGTGGCGGAAAATCCTTTATTCAGTATTACTTTGATTTACTTAAACAAGCCAACTTACTGAACAAGAGGAATTGACTTTGCGATTCAAACCATTAATACTGATGAACAAATTGAATATTCAGAAATCAAGTTTTTCAAGAACATTATCGCACTTGGCAGACAAATGTGGAACATAGTTGACGTTGTTGTAGGTATAGGATTTATAATATCAATATTTATGAAACCAAAGGGAAGGCCACGCTGAAAAATCAACCACTTATCAATAGGTTTGATAGGTGTTTTTTTATTGAATCCCTGTCGCGAGGATTTATAATTGGAGGCGGGATGAGTTGCAGACCTGGAATCCATGAATCTACGAAACATTCCCATCCCGGTAAATCCTTATGATGCTTTTAAATGCGATGTTCCCAACC